>JAMONW010000196.1 GCA_027066355.1 Campylobacteraceae bacterium | reverse complement strand
TTTGTAACAATTTTTAATTATAATGTAAATATCAATGTTGCAAAAGGAGCAAATTATGAAAAAGTTATTAAAAGGTGTTAAATTAAGTTTAGTTACAAGTGCTGTAGTAGTCGCATTTAGTGCTTGTGGTGGAGGTAGTGGTTCTACACCGTCAGATTTAATTACCCATAATGGAGTTACATATAAAAGTGTAAAATCTCCAGTTACAGGAAGGGTTTGGCTCGATAGAAATATAGGAGCTGCAGAAGTTTGTTCATCTTATAATGATGTTGCTTGTTATGGCGACTATTTTCAATGGGGTAGAAACCCAGATGGGCATGAAGATAGCAATAGTGGTATAACGCCAACAAAAGCTAGTAGTGTAGATAATGTTGGGAATAACCTATTTATTAAAGGCTTTCAAGATTGGACAAGTGCAGATTCAAGTGGTGCAATTAGAAGTGCAAACTGGAGTAAAACAGATGGTAGCTCAGTATGCCCAAAAGGATTTAGAGTGCCAACAATTGATGAATTAAAAGCAGAAGTTGATGGACATATACATAATAGAGAAGATGCATTCAATAGCTTCTTAAAATTACCAAGTAATGGTCTTAGAGTTTACTCTACTGGAGTATTTATGTATGTTGGAGCTGCTGGAAGTTATTGGAGTTCTACTCCAAATGCAACACGCTCTTTTGCAGGGTATTTTACACCATCAAACGCAGTAGGAACAAATGCCTTTAGAGCTACAGGAGCAGCTGTTAGATGTATTAAAAATTAAGTTATTAAAATTACTTAATTAATATATTAGCAAAGAAGCAAAAAGTAGTGAAAATTAGCATAAAGCTAATCATCACTCTTTGCTATTTCATCTTCATCCATAGTTAATTTTTCGCCAAAGCCTAGAGCCTCTTTGATTTTATACTCAATTTCAGCATATAGGTCTGGATTATCTTTTAGGGTTTGTTTAGAGTTCTCTTTTCCTTGCCCTAATTTTGTTGCGCCATAGCTAAACCATGAGCCACTCTTATCAACAATATCAAGTTTTACACCATAATCAATTAACTCACCCTCTTTGCTAATACCTTCACCAAACATAATATCAAATTCAGCTTGTCTAAATGGAGGAGCAACTTTGTTTTTGATTACTTTTGCTTTTACTCTATTTCCTATTTGACTCTCGCCTTGTTTTAGGGTTGCAATTTTTCTAATATCTATTCTAACTGAAGCATAGAATTTAAGTGCATTACCCCCTGTTGTTGTTTCTGGAGAGCCATAACCCATAGTTCCAATTTTCATACGAATTTGGTTAATAAAAATTACTGTTGTATCCATTTTATGCAAAATTGCAGTTAATTTTCTTAGAGCTTGGCTCATTAAACGCGCTTGTAAACCAACATGAGTATCACCCATATCTCCTTCGATTTCTGTTTTTGGAGTAAGTGCGGCAACTGAATCTACAACAATTAAATCAACTGCACCACTTCTAGCAAGAGTTTCAAGCACCTCTAAGGCTTGTTCTCCAAAATCTGGTTGAGAAACTAGTAAATTATCAACATCAACACCCAAATTTTTAGCATATGCTACATCAAGAGCATGTTCAGCATCGATAAATGCACAAATTGAACCCTCTTTTTGAGCTGAAGCAATAGCATGAAGAGCCAAAGTTGTTTTACCTGAACTCTCTGGTCCATAAATTTCTATAATTCTACCCTTTGGAATACCACCAATCCCAAGTGCCATATCAAGCCCAAGAGAGCCTGTGCTAATTGATTCAATTGGCTCAATATTTTTATCGCCAAGGCGCATAAGCGTTCCTTTTCCAAACGCTTTGTCTATTTGCTTAATAGCAAGGTCTAATGCCTTTTTTTTGTTTGCATCCATTAAAATTCCTCAAAATTTTTTTGTATATATTGTATCATTTTTTTATTAATTAATGCTACAATATGCTAAATTGTTTTAAGGAACTATATGAAACTAGAAATTGCTCACTCTCCTGATGCTGATGATATTTTTATGTATTATGCAATTAAGTTTGGTTGGGTTGATACAAAAGATTATGAATTTACAAATATTGCCCTAGATATCGAAACCCTAAATGTTGATACTCTTAATAATAAATACCCAATAAGTGCAATTAGTTTTGCTCTATATCCAAAAATTAGAGAAGATTATGCACTCTTAAGAACAGCAGTTAGTTTTGGGCAAGGTTATGGACCAAAGCTTATTAAACAAAAGGGCAAAAAGTTGCGTCCTAATTTGAAACTTGCCCTTTCTGGTAAAAATACTACAAATGCAATGTTAATTCGCCTTCGCTACCCAAATGCAAGAATAAAATATATGAACTTTTTAGATATTGAAAAAGCAGTTGTGAGTGGTGAAGTTGATGCTGGGGTTTTAATTCATGAGTCTATTTTGGATTTTGATAATAGTTTAGAAGTTGAGTTAGAGCTTTGGGATTGGTGGTTAGATTTAGCACAAGATGAGTTGCCACTGCCACTTGGTGGAATGGCAATAAAGCGCTCACTCCCACTTAATCGTGCTATTGAAATAGAAGAGATTTTAACAGATGGGGTTAAGGTTGCAAATGAGAGAAAGCAAGAGCTAAGCCAACTGCTTCAAGAGAAAAAATTGGTAAGAATTGGCGATAAAATGCTTGAAAAATACTTAAATATGTATGCTTCTAATGACTCTATAGAGCTAAATCAAACCCAATTAAAGGCACTAGATAAACTCTTTGAAATTGGGTATAATTACAAAGAGTATGATTGTCCAATTGAAGTAGAAGATTTTTTAGTGCCAAGAGAGTATAAGGATTGGCGCAACTTATAGGAGTGAGGGATGGTGCAACTTTTTTTGGTATTAGCAGCTATTATTGCTATGTTTGTAGTAATTATGAATGATAAAGATAGTAGTGTATCTGAGTTGCCCACAATTGAAAATGCAAAATATATTGATAAAGCAGATTATGAAAGAACAAGAATTATAACCTTTGATATCTATAAATTAAAAGGTGATTTATTAAATATAGACAGAAGAAGTTTTAGAGAGAGTATTAAAAAGAGTCTTGATGATAGCTTAAAGTTTAGGCTTAGCTATAACCCTTATGTTAAACTTATAGCCTCTTTTAGAGAAGATATAATCGACTTAAAACAATACAAAAGCCAAAGAAATCATAAAAGATACTATGTTGTTAAAAAAAGAGCAATTGTAACTGTAGAGTATGCACTCTTTAGAGATGCACAAGTTACATATTTTATAGATAAATTCAAATACAAAGCAGAAATAAATGCAGGTTCATACAGTAACTTTGATGATGCAATATACAAAATTGATAAACGCCTATATTGGATAATTGGTAAAAAAGTAGCAAATAGATTGGAAGATAACTATAAAACAATTTTACATAGAGTTAGATACTAAAAAAATTGGGTTAAATTGTATATCTAATTTGCTCTATTGCGCTAATAATTTAACACTCATTTAACAAAACTTAGTAAAATAAGCAAAAAAGGCTTTATATGCAAAAAATTGCACTCTTTATACTTTTAATTTCAACAATTTATGCAAATACTATTAGTCATCTTGCTACAAAAGGTAAAAACGCAGCTAAAATATTTTGTGATGCAAAAAAATTGCCAAGTAGCGCAAAAGATTTAAAAGATGCAATATTAAAAATAAAAAGTAATAAGGCGTGTGAGGGATTAGATGATAAAAAGTTAGAGTGGGTTGGATATTATATTTTATCAAAAAAAAGTGCTAAGTCAAATTTAGAAAAAATAGATGTTCCAAATGGCGCTAAATGCCCTGTTTGTGGAATGTTTGTCTATAAATATCCAAAGTGGGCTGCAAAGATGGTAATTGATGGTAAAAAGTTATATTTTGATGGCGTAAAAGATATGATGAAATACTACTTTTTTGATGGCGATTTTAAATATGATAGAGCTAAAATTGAGTTAATGGAAGTAACTAACTACTACACCTTAAAACCAATAAAGGCAAAAGATGCAATATATGTTTATGACTCAAAAGTTTTTGGTCCAATGGGGCGCGAATTTATTCCATTTTCTACACTAAAAGAGGCTAAAAGTTTTATTGCTAATCACGCTGGGAAGATAATGAAATTTAATCAAATTACACCAAAAAACACAATGGCTCTTGATGGAGTAGATTTTGAAGCAAAGTAGCATATATATAACTATTTTACTGTTGGTATTTTCTATGCTAATAGCTATTATAATTGACTCTTTTAGTAGAAATAACAGCTTAATTAAAGCTCAGCAAAAGTTTGTAAATTTAACAAAAATAACAGAGCCAAGCTTTAGTGTAAGTAGCCTAGAGAGTCGATTTCTATTTACTAAAAAAAGTATTAATAGAGTTTATCCAGAGTTTCCAAAAGAGAGCAAATTGGAGTTTGTATATGATAAATAATACATTTTTGCACTTTTTATCTTTGCAATTAATAACTAATTTTAAAAGATATAGAGCCTTAAGTATAGTAGCAATATTGATAGTATTTATTTTAAGTAGCACTCTATTTATAAGCTCTTCTATTAAAGCCTCTATGCAAAATGCACTAAAGTATCAGCCAGATTTTATAGTTCAAAAATTAGTAGCAGGGCAAAGTAGCACTGCTCCAATAAGTTGGGAAGATAAACTTTTGCAAATACCAGGTGTTAGCAAAGTAACACCAAGAGTTTATGGAAGATACTACTTTAGCAAAAATAAAAGTGCATTAATTGTAGGGATCGATTTTTTTGAAGAGCAAAGCTCAAAAGCACTGCTTGATTTAACAAAAAAGATAG
>JAMONW010000195.1 GCA_027066355.1 Campylobacteraceae bacterium | reverse complement strand
ATACAAGCGCACCTTGAGTTCTACTCTCAACACTTCCACTATAAGGGCGATACTCTATAAATGAGTGGTTCATAATCCCCTCACCTTTAGTATCTGTTAAAAATTCGCTTCTAAAGCCAATCAATCCACGAGCTGGAATCTCGAACTCTATTCTAACAGTTCCATCTGGCATTGGAGTAAGGCTTGTCATATCTGCTTTTCTCTTTCCTAGCTTCTCAATAGCAACACCTTGAAACTCCTCTGGCACATCAATAACTAAATGCTCAAATGGCTCCATCTTAACGCCATTTTCCTCTTTTACAACAACTTCTGGTCTTGCTAATAAAAACTCAAACCCCTCTCTTCTCATATTTTCAGCCAAAATTCCAATTTGAAGCTCTCCACGACCACTAACTTTAAAACTAGCATCTCCTAGAGGCTCCATACGCATTGCAATATTTGTCTCCATCTCTTTTTCAAGACGCTCACGAATTTTATTAGAAGTTACATGTTTTCCTTCAGTCCCTGCAAGTGGTCCATCATTTACCGACATAATAACAGAAAGTGTTGGCTCTTCAATATGCATAGGATCTAGTGGCACAGGATTTGCTTTATCACAAATTGAATCCCCTACATCTATATCACTAAATCCAGCAATTGCAACTATATCTCCAGCTTCTGCCTCATCAATCTCTACTCTATCAAGCCCTTTAAAACCTATTAGTTTACTAACTCTTGATACAGCTTTTGAGCCATCAGCTTTAATTAAAACATACTCATCACCCTTTTTAACTTTTCCGTTAAATATACGAGATATTCCAATTCTTCCAACAAAATTATCACTATCAAGTGTAAATACCTGCGCTTGTGTTGGCTCATTTGCACTACCTTTAGGGTATGGCACTTTTTCTAAAATAGCTTCAAATAGTGGAGTCATATCTTTGTTTTCATCCTCAAGCTCCCACTTTGCATAGCCATCTCTAGCTGCAGCATATAACACAGGGAACTCTAATTGCTCCTCATTTGCATCAAGTGCTACAAGCAGATCAAACACCTCATCCATAACACGATCAGGCTCAGCGCCATCTTTGTCAATCTTATTAATTACAACAATTGGTATAAGCCCAAATCCAATAGCCTTTTTTAGAACAAACTTAGTTTGAGGCATTACACCCTCTTGCGCATCTACAAGTAGCAAAACGCTATCAACCATCTTTAATACACGCTCAACCTCGCCCCCAAAATCGGCGTGTCCTGGAGTGTCAATAATATTAATTTTATGATCATTGTATGTAATAGCAGTATTTTTAGAAAGAATAGTAATTCCTCTCTCTTTCTCAATATCATTACTATCCATTACTCTATCTTCTACATCTTGATGAGCTGCAAATGTCCCACTTTGTTGCAACAATTGGTCAACCAAAGTTGTCTTTCCATGGTCAACATGGGCAATTACTGCAATATTTTTAATCTTTTGCATTATTTTTACTTCCTTAAATCTATATATTGTGCGAATAATATCCAAAAAAGGCTTTACTATTGATTTATTGGCTGTTAAGAAAACTAATATAAAACCTATACTCCATAAATTTCATGATATGACTTAAATGCGTATCTATCGGTCATTGAGGCTATGTAATCTGCTATTACTCTATGTTTTGAGCGAATTTTCAATAGCTCTTTTTGTCTAATTGGCAATAGCTTTTCATCTTCCATAAATGCTTTATACAAAGCATTTACACACTTTTTGCCAGAATACATATTTCTTGATATTTTATGGTGCCAATAAAGCACATTAAATAGATGTTTTTTTAACTCTTTTAACTCTTTTTTTATCTCTTTGCTCAATCCAATTTGCAAAACTTCGTTACTTTTAAAGTATGAACACAAAGGCTCACTACTTCTATTTTGCTCTACAAAATCTTTTGAGTTTTTTATAAAATTTTCTACCAAAAGCTTTATAATAGAGGCTACAAGGCGATGTCTGAACAAATGTTCATCTGGTTTTACACCCTCTTCTATTACACTTTTAGTAGCTCTAATTATAAGTTTTTGCTCTGCTAAATCTTCATAACTTATTAAGCCATACTTAATTCCATCATCAATATCAGCGCTAATATAGGCAATTTCATCTGCATTATCTACAACAATTGCCTCTAAACTTGGATGATAATCTAAATTAAAATTATCTACAATTTCAGTAGGAAAAAAACTCTTTTTATATGGTGCAGAGTGTTTTAAAACCCCCTCTAGTGTAGCATATGTTAAGTTTAATCCATCAAAATTTTTATATCTTTTTTCTAGTTTTGTAAGCACTCTAAAAGATTGAAAATTATGCTCAAATCCATTACTAAAGCCATCTTTTTTTAAAAGTTTATCAAGCTCATCTCCCCCAACATGCCCAAAAGGGGTATGCCCCAAATCATGACTTAGCGCAATAGTTTCAGCCAAAGTTTCATTAAGCCCCAAAACCCTACTTAGAGTTCTAGCAATTTGAGAAACCTCTAAAGAGTGAGTAAGCCTAGTTCTAAAATAATCTCCTTCATGGTTTATAAAAACTTGTGTTTTATACTCTAATCTTCTAAAAGAGCTACAATGAATTACCCTATCTCTATCCCTGCTAAAAGGCTCTCTAAAGTCATCTTGCAATGCATAAAAGCGCTTAAATGCCAACATTTTCTACCTTTTTTGAAATTTTTATACTAAAAAATATAATAATTTGCTATAATATTGACAATATTATACTCAAAGGAGCTTTTTATGCAGGTTAAATTAATGCACCATACGCCATTAGATGTATGCGCTCACGCGATTAGAACATGTTGGCAAAGCTTTGACAAAAGCGATGAGGGTGGAGAGAAAGATAAAGCCCTAATAGATAGAGTTGGCAACAAATATAAACACGCCTCTACACTTGAACACTTAGTTTATACATTTTATATAAGTGGCATTAGCCGCGCCCTTTTGCAAGAGTTAGCAAGACACAGAATGGCAAGTTTAAGCGTAAAATCAACACGCTATACCCTAAAAGAGCTAAAAGATAGTGAGCCATTTAACGAAAATGATTTTGAGAGTGCATCTAAATTTATAGTATTAACAAATAATGAAATTGTTGATAGTGCATCCATAAAAGCTCTAAACAACCTACAAGCTATCTTAAAAAAAGGAATTAGCAACGATATAGCCAAATATGCCCTGCCAGAGTGCTATAAAACAGAGCTTACATGGACAATAAATGCTCGTTCTTTGCAAAACTTTTTAACTTTAAGAAGCTCAAAAAGCGCACTTTGGGAAATTAGAGAGTTAGCACACAAGCTATACAATGCCCTACCAAGTGAGCATAAATATATATTTCAAGATTGCATATCAAAAGAGTCATAAGGATAAACTATGAAAAAATTAATAATTTTACTACTTTTTTTAATAAATTTTATATACGCAAATGCAATAACTTCTGCTTTAAATAATACTACAACGCCATATAGAAACCTACTAAACAATATATATAGCTTAAATGGATATAACTATATTTGGGTAAATCATCCTGTGCAAATGGCAAAAGCTACAAATGCGCTAAGTAATGGATACTTCAACTACAAATACAAAAGCCTACACCAAAGAGAGATTACTCAACTTCTATTTGCCTTAGATTCTGGCACACTAGATGATTACAACAAAGCAAAATTAGATGTTTTAGTAACAGATGCATATGTTAGATTACTTAAATTTATTAGAATTGGCGATGTAGATTGGAACCTAGTTAAACGCAAACTAAAAGATTTAAAAACTCAACACGACATTGCAGCAAAATGGGAGATACACCCAAAAGCTATGCCAAGCGCACAAACAATTTTAAGCTATATAAAAAGAGGACAAGTAAATGCTCTACTAGCTCAAAGTGTTGGTTTGCAAAGAAGATATAAATCATACATTGACATTTTACAGTATTACCGCAAAATCCCAGAATTTAGGAAAGTTCCTTATGGTAGAACAATAAAGTATGGTCAAAAAGATAAAAGAATTTACCAAATTAAGCGCCGTTTAACCCTGCTTGGAGATTTTCCAAGAGGAGTTAGAATTACTAGAAAGTTTGATAGAAACTTAGCCTATGCAATCCAAAGATTTAGAAAACGCTTTAATTTAAGAGCTGGAAATTATATAGATAATAAACTCTTAGCCTATATAAACTTACCTAAATCATACTATATAAATAAAATAATTGTAAATTTGGATAAAACCAAGCTCTATCCAGCACATTTTGAACCTCTATATGTAGAGGTAAATGTGCCAGAGTTTAAAATGAGGCTCTATCAAAATGGCACAGAGATATTTAGTAGCGATATTGTTGTAGGACGCCTTGATAGACCAACACCAATCTTTAGCGATAAAATAGAGTATGTTGTTGTAAATCCAACATGGACAATGCCTGAGCATCTAGTAAAAAAAGATTTAATCCCAGCTCTAAAAAGAGATCCTACAATTTTAGAACAAGCCCATATTCAAGCCTATCAAGGGGGTAAACCAGTTACTCCAAATTTAGAAAAACTATTTACTTATGAAAACTCAAAAAAGCATCTGCCTTATCAATTTATACAAAAAGCAGGTGCTACAAATGCACTTGGGCGTGTTAAATTTATGTTTCCAAATAAGTATGCAGTTTATCTACACGATACCCCACACCAAGGCTTATTTAACCGTAGATATAGATACAATAGCTCAGGGTGTATGAGAATGGCTGATCCAAAAGGTTTTTATAGTGTTCTTCAACCATATTTAAACACAAATCGTGATATTGACTCTATTATT
>JAMONW010000194.1 GCA_027066355.1 Campylobacteraceae bacterium | reverse complement strand
TTAATTTCACCTCTTTTTGGAAGTTCATCTTTATATAAAGCTTTTAAGCCCTTTAGTGCTATTAAATAAGCTCCTGCAACTGTTCCGCAACTATGCCCAGCACACTTTAGAATATCTAAATAACTAAACTCAATTACACCATCATCATTTGCACCTAAAAACTTTGCTAACTCATCATAAGTTTTAATTGTTTCAATTTCATTAAAAAACTCTCTATAACTCATCTTCTTTCTCCTTATTTGACATTATCTTTTACAAGATTAAAAAACTTTTCCATCTCTGCTTTTGTCCATTTTCCACTATGCACATATATAGGCTCAACATTTTTATTAATTAAAACTACATTATATTCATCATTTTTTAAACCCCACTTTTTTGCTAATATTGAGTTGTTATCAAAAACATATACTCTTTTTGGATATTTTTTTAGCTTATCTTTCATAAGCTTTTTTATTAAAAGTTTTGGTTTCCAAGTAGAGCCTGTATTTAAAACTACTACAATTTGAAACTTATTGAAGTCTAACTCTTTTTCCATTTTTTCAATATAGGGTTTAAAGTTTTCACCCTTGCTTTTTTCATCTGGATCTACATACATAAGCATTGTTGTTTTACCATTTAGCATATTTGAGTTCCACTCTTTGCCGCTATAATATCCACTATCTCCACTTAAAGTAACATTTGCAAGGGGTTTATTTAACTCTACATTTGCACTCAATAGGCTTATTAGAAGTAAAGATGTTGTAACTATTTTTTTCATTTATTATCCTTAATTTTCATATTTAGATAGAATGTTAAATATTTTATTCATATCGCTTTTGCATAAGTTGCCACTCTTTTTAAAAAGAACTTTGCCTCTTTTATTAACTATAATTACATTAGAGTCATCATCTTTTAAGCTCCATTTTTTAACAAGAGTTTTATCTCTATCAAAAACAAACTCTGTATTTTTTAACTCTTTTTCTTTAGAGTTTAGTTTAGATATTAAAATTGAGTTTGGTAGCCAAGTGGCTTCTAAATTTACAATTGCTACTGTTGAGTATTTGCTACTTTTGTAATTTTTGCTATTTAGAGCATTTAAAAAACTCATAACCTCTTTTCTTTTATCTGGGTCCATATATAAAATTGTATGAGCTTTACCCTTTAGTTGGCTAGAGTCCCAGTCATAACTTTTACCATGAATTTTTACACCATCTTTTAAGATTACGCTACTTAAGTTAAATGCATTTAACACTGCACCTAAAAGTGTTACAGTAAAAATTATCTTTTTAAAATTCATAAATATCCTTTATTAATAACTCTCTCTTACATTTTCTTCATTTATAGTCCAAATAAATACTGTTGGAATATAAACTAAAGTCATAAGTGTTCCTACAATTAAACCTCCAATTGCTACTGCTCCAAGAGGGGCTAGTTTTTCTAAACCTATTGCACTTCCTTGAGCTACTGGAAGCATACCAACACTTACAGAAAATGCTGTCATTAAAACAGGGCGGGTTCTAATGCGAATAGATTTTAACATAGCCTCTTTTTTATCTAAGCCAAGTTTTATCTGCTCTAATGCAAAGTGAATTAGCAAAATTGCATTATTTACAATAATTCCAGCAAGTAGTATAAAGCCCATCATTGCTGCCATTGAAACATGATAGTTAGCAATTAGCATCGCCCAAGAACCCCCAACAACTGTAAGTGGAATTGAAAAGAGTATCATTAACGATATTTTAAAGTTACCAAACATAACTATTAGCGTTAAGAATATCAGCCCAACTGCTACAATAATTGCTCCAATCATTCTACCACCAGCCTCTTTAAACTGTTTTATATCTCCAGTTTGCTCTAAGGTTACTCCAGCAGGTAGTTTAACTTTCTCTAAATTTTTCTCAAATCTATCCATAATATGAGAAATTGCTGCTTTTTCTCTATTTCCATAAACTTCAAGTGTATATTCAAGTCCATCTCTTGTAATTTGGGTTGGTTCTATATCTTTGCTAATTGTAGCAAAACGATTTAGAGGTATTTTACCACTTTTGGTATCTATTAGCATACTTAATACTTTATTAAAGTTATCAAATTTCTGGCTTGGTAACCAAACTCTCACAGTATAATCTGTGCTATTTTTCTTTGGATAAGTTGCAACTGGTGCGCCACGAAGAGCCAATTGGATTTGTCTTACTATATCTTCTCTATTTAAGCCATATTTTAGAGCATCGGCTTCATTAATGTTTAAGTTGTAAACTACTTTATCCATATCCCAAGTAGTTAAGACATTTACTACACCTTTTGTTTTTGATAAGGCTTCATAAACACCTTTTGATGCCTCTTGTAGTTTATCAATATCTGTGCTACTTAATTTTGCATCAATATTTCCTCTAATACTTGCCATTGCAATTGCACCAGAAGGGGTTACATCAAGATATTTTACATTATCTAATTTCGCGATCTCTTTTCTAATTGCTTTTGCAATTTGCCAAATATCTTTTTTTCTATGGTGTCTATCTATATATGTAGCAGTTATGCTTATGTGGTCTATTCCACTTCCACTACCTATACTCATTATACCAGCTTCACTACCAATACTAGCAGATACTCTTAGTAGTTTCCCCTGTTTTTGCAAAATTTTATTAACTTCTTTAGTTATCTCTTTACTCTTTTGTATCGGGAGATTACTTTGAGTTGTAATTTTAATATTTATAGCTCCTGTATCCATAGGAGGAGTTAACTCTTGTCCAACTACTGGCATTACAATTTTAATAGATGTAACAAAAAGTGCTAAAAGTATCACAATAGATAGTAATCCAACTATTTTAGAGCCAGTCATTGCTCTAACTATTGTTGCAAAGAAGTTTTGAATATAATCATTTATTCTTGATATAACTTTGTTAAACACCTCTTCAAATTTTAAAAGCCAGTTTGGCTCAAATGTCAATATATGAAGTGAAAGCAAAGGCACAACGACAATAGAGATAACATAAGAAGCTGCCAAAGCTAAAAGTAAAGTGCCAACTAAAGGTGCAAATATGGTTTGAGGATAACCACCTACAAAAAGCATTGGAGCAAGGGCAATCATAGTTGTAATTGTTCCACTAAGGTCAGCAAACATAATCTCTTTTGTTCCATTAAATACGGCTCTTTTAATATCTTCTCTAAGTTCGTGGTAGTGCCGCTCTATATTTTCCATTACCACCACAGTATCATCAAGTAGTAATCCAAGAGCCAAAATTACAGAAGTTAGGGTAATAACATTAAAATCAAGCCCCACAAGCCACATTAGAGCAATAGTAGTTGCATAAACAAGTGGAATTGTTGCTAAAACTATTAAAATTTGTCTAAATGAAGCTAAAAATAAGAATACAACAATAGTTGACATTACAATAGCATCACGCAAAGATTCAAACATATTTTCAGTGCTTTGCATAATTGTATCTTTTTGGGTATCACTTATTTTAAACTCTATGTTTGGATACTCTTTTTTAAACTCTTTTAAAAGAGTTTCAACTTTTTGTATTGTTTTTACAACATCAGCAGTAGTAGTTCTTTGAATTGATAGGGCAATTGCCTCTTTACCATTTCCAAAGTAGCCTGAATTGTTTTCATAGTGTCCAAAATATACTTTTGCAACATCTTTTAATTTAATATTTGGTGTAATATTTAACTCTTTTAATTTAGCGACTTTATCTCTTTTACCTTGAGATTTTAAGAGGTATCTATTTTTAGAGTTTGTTACAAATCCAACTGCAAACTCATTATCATTTTTTTTCAAAACAGCTACCAATTGGGCAAGTGATAAGTGGTAGCTATTTAGTTTGTCTTTATCTACAATAATTTGCAACTCTTTTTTATAGCCACCAAATATATCAACATTTGCTACACCTTGCTCTTTTAAAAGTTTATGCTTTAGTTTTAGTTCTGCAAGTTCTCTGACATCTTCAAGAGATATTGATTTATCTTTTGGAGATAGGCTTAAAACTACTACAGGTGGTGTTGCAACGGTAATTTTGATAATTTGAGGCTCTTTAATATCGCTTGGTAGTTTTGAGCGAATTTTAGATATGGCACTACTAACATCATTTACAGCAGTATCTATATCTTTTGTATATTCAAACTCTGCACTAATTACCGTTACTTCATCAATAGTTGTAGAGTAAGCTCTTCTAATTTCGTCAATTGAGTAAAGCTCCTCTTCAACAGGCACAGCAACATTACTAGCAAGTGATTTTGCTGAAGCACCAGGCTCTACAATTACAACTGAAACTTGTGGATAGTTAGAGTTTGGAAAAAGATTTCTTTTCATACTCTTATATCCAACAATTCCTGCCATTATAAATAGAGCTAAAAACGAGATAATAACATGAGGTTTACTTAAAACCTTCTCAACCCAAGTTGCTTTATTTTGATGCATTATTATCCCCTAATACCACTACATTTTTATAAGATGTCAAAATTGCTAAAGTTGTTTCATTAGCTACTGCAATTTTTGATTTTGGACAACTTTTTAATATTGCAACATTGCTATTTTCTAAAATAGTATCTACTTTTGTTTTTATAAAGTGATTATCTTTATACTCCATTACATAGTTTCCGTTACTTGTATGTATAATTGCATTTTGAGGAACTTCACATCCTGTTGCTTTTGCTGTTTGAACAGTTACATTAATAGAGCTTCCAGATGGATAATTTAGATTTTTTTCTAATTTTACTTCAGCAATTTCTAATCCATTTTTAGCAGTGCTATAGATTGACTTAACATATCCAATTTTTTCATTTTTAAAATATACAATATCACCTTTTTTAGGTTTGGACTTAGCAT
>JAMONW010000193.1 GCA_027066355.1 Campylobacteraceae bacterium | reverse complement strand
AATAAAAAATATGAGCGAAATAAATTTAGACCAATAGTAGATAATTTGCTACAAATTACTAATAAAAAAGGCTTTGTAACAAGTTTTGAAATTTTAAAAGAAGAATCAAACACTCTAAAAAGTGGTATGAAATTAAAGTTTAAAAAAGAGAAATTAAGAGTTATATCTATTAAATCAACTCAGTATATTAGTTTGGCAGTAAGATTTTATCTAAAAGAGCTTGGCTACTTAATAAGCTATAAAGAGCTTCAAGAGTTACTTAAGTGCAACTCTATTGTAGCTGGAAGAACTTGGGCAGTAGAGGTAGTTGATAATACAATTTATATTGCACCCTATATTAAAACAACTCTAACAAAAGATAAAAAAGAGCAATATAGAACCTCTAAAATTCCACCTAAAATAAGAGGCTACTTATTTACAAAAAATATCAATTTACCTACATAAAACTAGATTTATAAAATAAATATACTAAATATCTCTATTAAAAAACCACTCAAAAGCAAAAAGTAATCCTGGCGTTTTTGGAATATCTTCATTATACATTAACTCTTTTGCCTTGCTTATTGGTATCTCTACAACCTCTATCATCTCTTCACCAGCAATTCCACCACCACATGTCGCACGACAACTCTCATTTACCTCAGCAAAAAATAGAGTCTGTTTTGAACCTGCAAAACCAACTGATGTATAAAAAGATGTTATTTTCTCTAAATCTCTTGCATCTACCTTAAAGCCAGTTTCTTCTAAAATCTCTTCACTTGCAATTTGCTCTAGTGTTAAATCTTTATCTACCAAACCAGCACAAAGTTCTATAGTTACACCATCGCTACTTTTGTTATGGTTATAAACTGCTGGGCGAAACTGTTTTACACACACAAAACTACTACTATCACTATTAAAAATCAATATTGCCACACTATCATGTGCATTTACAAGTTCCCAATTTCTAGTCTCTCCATTTATTTTAAATGTAGCGTAATATGGCTTTATAAACTTACCATCTTTTAATGCTTCTAAAGTAAAATCTTCTATATTAAATTCCATAAAAAACCTTTTTTTTAATAAATCTCTTTATTTATAACAAAATCAACTTTGCCAAACCTAAAAATGCAAAAAAGCCCACTACATCAGTAACAGTTGTTAGCAAAACACTACTAGCAACTGCTGGATCAATCCCCATTCGGCGTAAAAGCAATGGAATAATTGCTCCAAAAAAACCTGCAAAAAGCAAGTTTATCACCATTGCTATACCCATAACCACTCCAAGCTTATAATCATGAAACCAAAAATATGCAATTAACCCCATTATAATAGCAAAAATTAATCCATTTAAGAGTGATACTATAATTTCCCTAGCAACTGCTTGTTTTGCCTCACTCCAATTTATCTCTTGAAGTGCCAATTGACGCACCATTACAGTTAGAGTCTGTGTTCCTGCATTTCCACCCATTGAAGCAACTATTGGCATTAAAACTGCTAATGCCACATAAGACTCAATTGTAGCATCAAATAATCCAATTACAGCAGATGCTGCTATTGCCGTAAGTAAATTTACACCAAGCCAAATTGCCCTTTTTTTAGTAATGATTTTTACATCTCTCTCATCTTCACTCTCATCATCAACCCCAGCCATCTTGTAGATTTGCTCAGTTGCACGCTCTTCTATGATATCATAAACATCATCAGAGGTAATTCTACCAATCAACTTGCCATCAATATCAGTAATAGGCAAAACAACCAAATCATAATCTTCAAAATACTTAACAACACTATCTATTGAATCAGTCGCCTTAGCAAACTTAACCCTCTTATACTGCTCTTGCAAATAATCTCTGTATCTTTTACTAAAATCAAAAGTAATTACATCTTCTAAGGGCATATACCCTATTAAAAAGCCAAACTCATCTACCAAAAATACAACATGTATATTATCTAAGCCAACATCATTTTTTAAATGTTTCAAGCGTTCTATTGAATCACCTATCTTTTCATCCAATTTTGCACTAAATAGCTCTGTTTGCATTAAAGAACCAGCGACATCCTCATCATATTGTTGAAGATGCTTAATATCTTGAACATCTTCATCATCTAAATTTGATAAAATCTCTTGCTCTTTTTGGCTATCTAACTCTGCAATATCTTGAATTAAATCAGCAGCATCATCACTATCAAGCTCCTCTACAACATCTGCAAGTTTTGTTACAGAAAGCTCTTCTAGTGCTTCATCTTTAATATCTTCTGGGAGTTCTAATAAAATCTCTCCAAGATGTTCTTCTGGAATTTTACGAAGGTAATTAATGTAGCTCTCTTTACCCTCTTGGTAGTAAATCTCTTTAAGTATTCTAGCAATTTCGCTAGGGTGGCGATGCTCAAACTCTTTAGGGTTTTTAATTAAACTCTCAAGCATCTCCTTTTGTGTTTGATAATTGAACTCTTGTTGCATGTTTTTTAAATCTCTCTTTCTCTTTAACTGCTATTTCTACAGTGCCACTAAGACTTTTCCATCTATAACTCTTTTTATGGCTGTTTTTTAGCGAATTATATACTATTTTTGCTCTAATTGGTAGCTCTTTTAACAAATTATGAACAATTTTAACACTTTTTGTAGAAGTTACACTATCTTTTATTTTTACGCTTCTTCCAATATAGTTAGCTGGATTTATTGGTTTTCCTCTTTTATAAACCCCTAAATGCAAGTGAGGTCCCGTGCTTCTGCCTGTTGAGCCAACTTTTCCAATTACTTGATGAGCTTTAACAATTTGCCCAACTTTTACCAATAATTTACTCTGATGAGCATATAAAGAAACAATCCCCGCTCCATGAGCAATTTTTGTAACCTTTCCATATCCTCTCATCCAACCAGCATATATTACCTTTCCACTTGATAGAGCATAAATAGGTGTGCCTCTTTTTGCTCCAAAATCAATACCTAAATGAGGACGATACTTATGTAAAATAGGATGCCATCTTTTATAAGTAAATTTAGAAGTAATTCTAATATGAGATAGTGGATAGTTAAAAGTTTTATATACTGCCTCTTTTGTAATAGTTTTATTTACTACTGATACCTGAGCTTTGTTTGACCAAATTTGATAACTATCTTTATTTTTTAGAGCAAAATATTCACTACTGCCTCTTTTAATATAAGCAGCTTCTATTATTGGCTCTTCCCAAGGTAAGCCTTTGATACTTTTTTGTCTATATTTAATAGATATAATATCACCTTTTTTTAGTTTTGTAAAATCTACTCTATCTTTAAATACCCTCTTTAAATATGTAGCAATATGTGCATTATTTGTTGCTTTTTTAATATCTACAAAACAGTTATTCTCTATTTTTATTGATACTTCATCTCTAATTATTTTATATTTTAGTGGAACAATATCAAAGCTATACTCACCACTCTTTTTTCTTGAAATAAACATTTGCATCTCTTCACCAATGGGAATAAGAGCCTCTTGCAAAATTCCATTTTTAACATTTTCAAAAAAAGGTAATTTAGAAGCTATGCTTGATAAAAACTTTATATCATCTGGATCAATTTGTGAGTAAAATTTTGTAGAATCAATTTTATTTTTTGTTAAATAAGAGCTAAATGTCTCTCCATCTTTCCAATACTTTAACTTATATTCTGTAGCCCAAATGGCCGAGAACATAAATGCCAATATCAATAAAAAACGCATTAAAAATCCTCATAATTATTAATTTTAACTGCAAATTATAGCAAAAATTTTACATTATGTCTATTTTTTGATACAATCATCAATTAAGAATCTCTTTTTAATCTAAAGTAGTCAATTTCTTAAAATTGTGTAAAATCTTAAAGTAACTAGAGATTTACCTACTATTTTAGATAGTATTAAGAGTAGTTTTAACTATTTAAGTTACATTTTGTAACAAAAAAATTTTAAAAGTGAGACTTTAATGAATTTAACACAAAATGATATAGATTTTTTTAAAAATTTACTTGGAGATAGCAATGTCTATACAGACAAAGCCCACAAAAGAGCTTATAGCTACGATGCTACACGCACATTTTATGAACCTGATGCCGTTATTTTTCCAAGAGATGAAGAGGATATTAGTAAAATTTTGGCTTACTGTAATGAAAAAAAAATTGTAATTGTTCCAAGAGGAGCAGGTAGTGGCTTTACTGGTGGTGCATTGCCTGTAAATGGTGGTATTGTATTGGCTATGGAAAAATATATGAATAAAATTTTAGAGATAGATTTAGAGAATATGTTAGCCATTGTCCAACCAGGTGTTATAAACAAAGATTTGCAAAGAGCAGTTGAAGAGGTAGGACTTTTTTATCCGCCAGATCCTGCAAGTGAAGAGTATTCAACTCTTGGTGGAAATGTAAGTGAAAATGCTGGTGGAATGAGAGCTGCTAAATATGGCTTGACAAAAGATTATGTTATGGCACTAAGAGCAGTTTTGCCAAATGGAGATATTATTCGTGCTGGTAAAAAAACAATAAAAGATGTAGCTGGATATAATATTGCAGGTATTTTAACTGCTAGTGAAGGGACTTTAGCAGTAATTACAGAGATTACTCTAAAGCTTATTCCAAAACCAAAATTTGTAAAAAGCTATATGGGAATTTTTCCAGATGTAAAAAGCGCAATGAATGCCGTTTTTAAATCTTTAGCAAATGGTGCAAACCCAGTTGCTATGGAGTTTTTAGACTCTTTAGTAGTAAAAGCAGTTAAAGAAAAATTAGGCATTGAACTACCAAGTGAAGCTGGAGCTTTAATTATTGGTGATGTTGATGGAAATGTTCAAGAAGAGGTAGAATTTCAGCTAAAGACGCTAAAAGAGTCATTCCAAGAAAATGGAGTGCAAGAGTTTAGAGTTGCAACTGATACTAATGAGAGAAACGAAATATGGAAAGCGCGTCGTGGGGCATCGCCATCTATTACAATGTATGGTAGCAAAAAATTAAATGAAGATATTTCAGTGCCAAGAAGTATGCTTCCTATTGCTTTAGAAAAAATCTATGCAATTGGAGCAAAATATAATTTAGTAGTGCCATGCTTTGGACATGCTGGAGATGGAAATATACATGTAAATGTAATGGTTGATGGCTCAAATGAAAAAGAGTTAAAAGATGGACACAAGGCAATTGAAGAGATTTTCCAACTTGTTGTAGATATGGGTGGAACTCTAAGTGGAGAGCATGGAATTGGGCTTAGCAAAGCAGAATTTATGGATATTGCCTTTACAAAAGAGGAGAGAGCTTTATTTGATAGAATAAAAGAGGCTTTTGATCCAAATAATATTTTAAATCCGGGTAAAATGGGGCTATAGTTGCAAGAAAAAAAGTTTAAAAAATCGGCTCTTTACCTCTTTAAATTAATAAAAAGTTTTATATTAGAACTATTTGAGCCAAAGGTAAGTTTTTATGCAGCAAGTATGAGCTGGTCAACACTATTTTTTATGATTCCTCTGCTTGTAATTGTATTATCTGTAATAATTTATACCCCAATGTTTAGCCAATTTTATACCAAAATACATACCCTAATTGCAAACTCCCTGCTTCCTGGAAGCTCCAAAGTAATTATGGATTGGATAGATAAATTTGTTGCAAATGCCTATACTATGGGTTATATTGGAATAGCTTATATAATTGTTGCAGCTGTTATGTTTTTTAGAGATTTTGATTATATTGTAAATGATATTTTTGACGATAATAGAAGAACATTTTTGCAAAGTTTAAAAGTTTATGCAACACTTTTAATTGCAGTGCCACTTTTAATTAGTATTACAATTTGGGTAGCAACTATCTTAAATGGAAAGCTCCATTTAACACCATATATCATTCAATTTATACTTATTTGGCTAACAATTTTTACAGTTTACAAAGTTGCCCCAAAAGAGAGTATTCCAACAAAAATAGTAGCAATTAGCTCATTTATTGCTACTTTCACTTGGTTTATTGCAAAATCTTTATTTGTTCTTTATATCTATTATAGCAAAACTTACACTACCATCTATGGCACAATATCTATAGTATTATTTCTATTTTTATGGATTTATATATCATGGACTATCTTTTTGCATGGATTGCAACTATGTAGCGTTTTGCATAGCCAAAAAGATGAGTAGTATATTCCAAACAAACTTTCAACCCCAACAAGTTCTGGTTTCCTATTGGAAGCGTGAACTTGTTCGCGCCAAATACTTAAACTTCTTAACATATCAAATTTTCAACCAGAACAAGTTCTGGTTTCCTATTGGAAGCGTGAACTTCTCAAAGAGAGTGCAAAGGCACAAGGTTCACGCCAAAAGTTCAAACTTCACTGCCAATTAAATTTCCGACCGGAACAAGTTCTGGTTTCCAAAAAAGGAAGCGTAAACTTGTTCGCGCCAAATACTTAAACTGCACAGCACATCTAGTTTTTATCAAAATTCTACCCTCTTAGAGTAAAAAACCCTTCTTCTAAATTATCTCTTCAATCTCTTTTGCAACTTCATCAGCTTGTGTTTTAGCTCTGCTTTTTGCATGAAAATATGCAGATATAACTCCTATTATTAGTGTTAAACCCAAATCTACTTTAGCACCCATTATGCCATTTGCATAGTAATCTATAATTAAAAAAATACACACAAATAACAAATAATATACTATTGAAAGTGCTAAAAAATGTTTTGTATTAATTTTTACTTTTTTATCTCTTTGTCCAACTCTTCCTGACATTTTATCGCCTCTGCTTTTATCCAATGTAATTTATCTAGCAGATATTCAAACTCTGCTTTTTGCTCATTGCACTGCTCTTTTAGCTCTTTTATCTTTAAAAGAAGTTTTCCAATTTCTCTATCTACATCATCTACAGAAATTTGGCAATTTTTTGCCATCTCTTTCTCTTTTTTTAAGAGCCACTCTTCAATCTTAGCCAAATATTTATTTAGCACGATTTAATCCTTTTTTATATTACAACTATTTGCATACTCTTTTATTTTTTCAAGTCTGCCAAGAAGTTTTTCTAACTCTTCAATATTCTCTTTGCACTGCTTTTGAAGCTCCTCTTTTTTCTCTTGAGTTTTTTTAATTTGCGCCTCTACATCTTCAGGTTTTAAAGCACACTTTTTTGCAACCTCTTCCTCTTTTTCTAAAGCCCACTCTGTTATTTTTTTCATAAAACTAAACATAATATCTCCTTTTTTCAAATTATTATATAGAAAATTAAAAATATTATTTGCTACTTACATTACATTTATGCTAAAATTATTTAAAAAAGTTAAAACTATGAGCAAAAATAAAATTCTTTCAAATATTAAAAAAAATATTAATAACAAAGTTGAATTAAAAGAGTTTAATGTAAAAACAACTAAATTTAAAGATAAAAAAGCAGAGTTTATTAAAAATTTGCAAAATGCAGGTGGTGAGATTATTTATAGTATTGAAGGCTTTGATGTAGTGCTTGAAGGAGTATTTGGTGTGGCTGAAAATGGTGCAATATTGCTAAAAGAGGAGCTTGATAGAAAAAAATATACCTATTATAAAAGTATTGCAATTATCTTAAACCCAAATAGCATTGTAGATACAATGCATCAAGCATACAAAAGGCTTAAAATCAATAACTTTGCACTATTTATGAGTGGTCCATCAAAAACTGCTGATATTGAGCAATCTCTTGTAATTGGAGCGCATGGGGCAAAGCGTTTGGGAGTATATTTTGAGCAGTAGAAGTTTTGGAAAATTTAATGAAGATAGAGCTATTGATTTTTTACAAGAGAGGGGATTTAAAATTGTAGATAGAAACTTTTATGCAAGTAAACTTGGCGAAATTGATATTATTGCCCTTAAAAACAATACTTTACACTTTATAGAAGTTAAAAGCTCATCTAAAAACTTTGAACCAATTTATAATATTACACCCAAAAAACTTGGACGAATAATTAAAAGCGCACACTACTATCTAAAACAAAAAAAGCTAAAATATAGATGGTGTATAGATGCCCTAACCATTAAAGGCAATGAGATAAAATTAATTGAAAATATAACGCTCTAAAAATTCAAATTTTCTACCAGAACAAGTTCCGGTTTCCAAGGATTGGAAGCGTGAACTTGTTCGCGCTAAAGATTTAAACTTCACTGCATATCAAGCCCTCGACCAGAACAAGTTCTGGTTTCCAAAGATTGGAAGCGTGAACTTGTTCGCGCCAAATACTTAAACTTTAAAGAGAAATCAAACTTTTAAATTGCTTACTATATTTATTACAAATTTTATAATTAATCTTTAACTTATTTTGATTATAATAAAATTAAATATTAAAGGTAGCAAGGGATTAAAATGGAGTTATCAAAAGAGCAATTAGAAGAGTTTGAAACAAATGGATTTTTATTAATTCGCAACTTTTTAGATGCTAAAAGTTGTGATGCTATAAAAGATGTTGCAAAGGTGCATTTAAAGTATAAAATAGAGCCAATAGAGACAGATTATGAGTATATTGGTATAGATAATGAAATTTACAAAAAAAGCGTTAGACGCCTTCGCCAAGTTTATGATAGAGATATTTTGTTTAAAAATTGGATGAGAAACAAAGAGATAAAACCTATTTTAAAGCAAGTATTAAAAGAGGAGCCTATTTTAATCACTGCTCACCACAACTCTATTATGACAAAACTTGCTCAAAGCTCAACTGCAACAGAGTGGCACAGAGATATTCGTTATTGGCACTATGATAGTGATAATTTAGTAAGCATCTGGTTGGCTCTTGATAGCGAAAATCAAGAAAATGGAGTTTTAGAATTTATTCCAAAAAGCCACAAGATAGAGTTTAGCAAAGAGAGTTTTGATGAAAAAAGTTTTTTTATAGATAATGAGATAAATAAAAAATTTATTGACTCTAAAGTATCTTTTAATTTAGAAAAAGGGGATGTAGTTCTATTTCATTGCCAAACACTACATAGAGCCAACGCAAATAGTAGCAAAGAGGATAAAATATCTTTTGTTTACACTGTTAAAGGCAAAAGTGTTAATGCAATTAAAGGGAGTAGAAGCTCAAAATTTAAAGAGATAGAGCTTTAACATTTTTACGCATTAAATAGTTTATTTTAATATATATTATAATTTATTTTTACTATAAGGTAGAATTTAAAAAAAGATTGTTATATTCTCGAATGTAAAAAAGTTTTTATGCTTTTTGGTATTTTTACCAAATAAGGGTATAATCACTTTTATAAAACAATAAAAAGGATTTTAAATGGGTAAGTATATCGAGTTAACAGCAGATAACTTCAAAGAGACAATTGCTGAAGGTGTTGCATTGGTTGATTTTTGGGCGCCTTGGTGTGGACCTTGTAGAATGATTGCTCCAGTAATTGAAGAGTTAGCAGAAGATTATGATGGTAAAGCAAAAATTTGTAAAGTAAATACAGATGAACAACCAAGTATTGCTGGTGAGTATGGAATTAGATCTATTCCTACAATTTTATTCTTTAAAAATGGTGAGTTAGTAGATCAAATGGTAGGAGCTGCTGGTAAAGCAGTATTTGCTGAAAAACTAGATGCACTTTTAGGGTAATTAAATAAAAACTCATTCCCGCAAATGCGGGAATTTAAGTGTAATTTGTTAATACTTCGTATGAAATATTTATAAACTACACAATCAAGGTAATAAAATGTTAGATTTAGCAATTATAGGCGGGGGTCCAGCTGGTTTAACTGCCGGTCTTTATGCAACACGTGGTGGCTTAAAAGAAGTAGTTATGTTTGAGATGGGGCTTCCTGGTGGACAAATTACTCAAAGTAGTGAAATAGAAAACTATCCAGGAGTATTTAGAGAAGAACCTCATTTAACAGGAATGGAGTTAATGGAGCCTTGGCCAAAACAGTGTATGCACTTTGGGCTAAAACATGAGATGGCAGAGGTTAAAAATGTTACCAAAAGTGGCAATATATTTAAAATAAAAACCTTTGATAAAGAGTATGAAGCAAAAAGTGTAGTAGTATGCACTGGTTCAACGCCAAAAAGAGCAGGTTTTAAAGGTGAAGATGAGTTTTTTGGAAAAGGTGTAAGCACTTGCGCAACTTGTGATGGCTTTTTCTATAAAGATAAAGAGGTAGCTGTGCTTGGTGGTGGTGATACTGCTTTAGAAGAGGCTCTATATTTAGCAAATATCTGCTCAAAAGTTTATGTAATTCATAGAAGAGAAGAGTTTCGCGCTGCTCCCCCAACAGTGCAGAGAGTTTTAAAAAATAGTAAAATTGAATTAATTTTAAATGCCACAGTTGATGAAGTATATGGCTCAGCAATGGGTGTAGAGGGTGTTAAGGTTTCTAAAAAAGATGGCTCTAGCTTAGATTTAAAAGTTCCAGGAATTTTTGTTTTTGTTGGGAATAATGTAAATAACAAAGTTTTAAAACAAGATGATGGAAGCTACCTTTGTGATGTAAATGAGTATGGTGAAGTTATTGTAGATTTGAATATGAATACATCTACTAAAGGTTTATATGCTGCAGGTGATATGCGTATAAATGCAGCAAAACAAGTAGTCTGCGCAGCTAGTGATGGAGCAATTGCTGGTATGGGTGCGCTAAATTATGTTCAGGAGAATTTTAATGATTAAAGTAGCAATTGTAGGAAGCACAGGCAGAATGGGAAGCCATTTAATTCAAGACACATTAGCAGATAGCCAACTAGAGTTAAGTGCTGTTCATGTTTTTGATGAGTTAAAAACTCCAATTCCAGAAACTACACTAGTAACAAATGATATGGATAAGCTTTTAGAAAATTGTGATGTTGTAGTTGATTTTTCTGCACCAGTTGCAACACAAGCACTATGTGAAGCAGTTTTAAAAAACCCAAAACCAATTGTTGTAGCAACAACAGGCTTTACACCACATCAACAAAATCTATTAGCAGAAGCAGCAAAAGTTGCTCCAGTTCTATACTCTAGCAATATGTCTGTTGGAATTGCTCTTTTAAAGCAGCTTGTAAGAGATGTTTCAAGTAAATTAAAAGATTTTGATATTGAAATTGTAGAGATGCACCATCGACACAAAGTTGATGCTCCAAGTGGAACTGCACTAACTTTAGCAGAGTTTGCTGCTGAAGGTAGAGGGCTTGATTTAGACAAAGTTCGTGTAAGTGGGCGTGATGGACAAATAGGAGCAAGAAGCAAAGATGAAATTGCAGTTATGGCTCTAAGAGGTGGCGATATTGTAGGACGCCACACAGTTGGGTTTTATAATGATGGTGAATATATTGAGTTAGGACATACTGCAACAAGTCGTCAAACATTCTCTAAAGGTGCGCTAAGAGGTGCTAAATGGTTAGTTAATCAAAAAAATGGTCTATATAGCATAAATGATGCTATTGGAATTTAAGGAGCTTTATTAAATGTGCGCAGTAGTTGGTGTTTACGGTAGCCAAAATGCATCTAAAGTTGCATATTATGCACTTTTTTCTATGCAACACAGAGGGCAAGAATCAAGTGGAATAAGTGCGAGTAATGGAGAAGAGATAACTCTAATTAAAGATAGAGGTTTAGTAACAGATATTTTTAATGAAGAGAGCTTCAAAACTTTAGCAGGGAGGTGTGCAATTGGACACAATCGCTACTCAACTGCTGGAAAAGATTCTGTTTTAGATGCTCAACCAGTTTTTGCAAGATATAAACTTGGTGAAATTGCAATTGCTCATAATGGTAACTTAACTAACAAAATGGAAGTTAGAGAAGAGTTGATTGCAAATGGTGCGATTTTTCAAACCTATATGGATACTGAAAATATTGTGCATCTAATTGCAAAAAGCACTCAAGATAAACTTGTAGATAGAATAAAAGATGCAATTAATAAAATTGAGGGTGCATATTGCTTAATTATACAAAGTCGTAAAAAGATGTTTGTTATACGCGATAGATTTGGCATAAGACCACTTAGTATTGGGCAACTTGAAGATGGTGGATATATTGTAGCAAGTGAAACTTGTGCATTTGATTTAGTTGGTGCTAAATATGTAAGAGATGTTAAACCTGGAGAGATGCTGATTTTTGAAAATTGTGAAAATGGTGCTACATTTAGCTCAGAGCAACTCTTTGAACCAGACCCACACCCTTGCGCATTTGAGTATATCTACTTTGCAAGGCCAGACTCAAATATAAATGGCAAAAATGTCTATAAAAAAAGAGTTCTTTGTGGTGAAGAGTTGGCAATTGAACAACCTGCTGATGTAGATATTGTTCTGCCCGTTCCTGATAGTGGAGTTGCTGCTGCTATGGGCTTTGCAAAAGGAATTGGTGCAGAGTTTACAATGGGTATTGTTAGAAATCACTATGTGGGCAGAACCTTTATTGAACCAACTCAACAAATTAGAGATTTAAAAGTTAAATTAAAACTATCTCCAATTAAACACTTAATAGATGGTAAAAAAGTTGCTATTGTAGATGACTCTTTGGTGCGTGGAACCACTTCACGCCAAATTGTAAAAATGTTAAAAGAAGCAGGTGCAAAAGAGGTGCATATGAGAATTGCAGCACCTGAGATTAAGTATCCTTGCCGTTATGGAATAGATACTCCAACAAAAGAAGAACTAATCTCAAATAGCTTAACACCAGAGCAAATTGCTCAAAAAATTGGTGCAAATAGTGTTGGATTTTTAAGTATAGATGGCTTAACAAAGGCTTTGGGCAATGATACAAAATATTCACTTGTAAGCTTTGATGGTAACTACTTTGCAGGTGGATGCGCAGAATCTTTAAATTGCAGTGGTAATTGATGACAAAAATAAAAACTTATGGCTCTTATTTAAAAGATAAATATGGAGTAAAAGTAAAAAAAATACCAATTGCTGTGGGTGGATTTACCTGCCCAAATATTGATGGCACAGTAGCTAGAGGTGGCTGCACATTTTGCTTAAATGACTCTTTTAGCCCAAATTTAGCCAAAAACAGAGATAAAATTTTTTTAAATTTAAGCTCAAAAGATAACCCTATTTTAGATAATCAAATCAATCAAGTAATTGAGCAAATTAATAGAGATAAAAAAGAGTTTGCTACAAAAATAGGAACCCAAAAATATTTAGCATATTTTCAAGCATTCACAAACACTTATGCCCCATTTAATACCCTAAAAAAGCTTTATGATGTTGCTTTAGAGCAAGATGATATAATAGGTTTAAGCATTGGCACAAGAAGCGATAGTGTAGAGGATAAGGTTTATGAATATTTAAGCCAACTTAGCAAAACCAAAGAGATTTGGATAGAGTTTGGCATTCAAAGCATTTATGATAAAACGCTAGAGCGAATAAACCGTGGACACGATGCAAAAAATGTTCAAGATGCAATAAAAAAAGCAAAAAGCTATGGTTTAAATGTTTGTGGACATCTAATTTTTGGATTACCAGGAGAAAACCAAGAGATGATGCTAAATAGTGCAAAAGAGGCATTTAGCTGGGGTATTGATTCTGTTAAATTTCATCCACTTTATGTTGTAAAAAATACAATTTTGGCAAATGAATACAATCGTGGTGAATTTACACCAATAAGCCAAGAAGAGTATATAGATACTTTAGTAAAAGCAATTAAAATAATGCCAAAAGATATAATTGTTCAAAGAGTAACTGCTGGAATTGATGATGACTCTTTGTTAGCTCCCTCCTGGTGTGGGTTGTCAAAAAACTACTTAATGAATGAGATAAAAAGAGCATTAGCAAAAGAGGGTTTTATTTATTAATTATTAGTATTAAATTAAGGAGAAAGCGTGTTTAAAAGATTTAGAAGAAATAGATTAAATCCAGTATTAAGAGATTTACTACAAGAGACTCATTTAAGCGTAAATGATTTTATCTATCCTCTATTTATAAAAAGTGGCAATGGTTTAAAAAAAGAGGTTGACTCTATGCCAGGAGTTTACCAAATGAGTATAGATGTGGCAATTAATGAGTGTAATAGCTTAAAAGAGCTTGGCTTAAAAGCAATAATTCTATTTGGCATTCCAGATATTAAAGATAGTGTAGGTAGCGATGCTTTATGTGAGCATGGAATTATGGCAACTGCTGTTAAAGAAATCAAAGAGGCTCATCCTGATATGCTTGTAATTACAGACCTCTGCTTTTGTGAATATACAGACCATGGACATTGTGGGGTGCTTGACCCTGTGCTTGAAACCGTTGATAATGATATTACTCTTAAAAATTTGGCAACTCAAGCAGTTATTCATGCAAAAGCTGGAGCTGATATGATTGCACCAAGTGGCATGATGGATGGTATGATAACTGCAATTAGAGATGGGCTTGATAGTGCTGGTTTTAGCCATATACCAATAATGAGTTACTCTACAAAATTTGCAAGTGCCTACTATGGACCATTTCGTGATGTTGCAGAGAGTGCGCCAAGTTTTGGCGATAGAAGAAGTTACCAAATGAACCCAGCAAATCGTCGTGAAGCAATTGCAGAGAGTGTAGAAGATGAACTAGAAGGTGCAGATATTTTAATGGTAAAACCAGCCCTTGCATATATGGATATTATTAGAGATGTTCGCGAAAATAGTAGCTTACCTTTAGCAGTATATAATGTTAGTGGCGAATACTCTATGCTAAAAATGGCAGCTCGTGCTGGAGTAATTGATTATGATAGAGTAATGATGGAAACTCTACTTGGTTTTAAAAGAGCAGGTGCTGATATTATAATCACCTATCATGCAAAAGAGGCAGCTAAAATTTTAAGAGAACAACATTAATTAAGAACAACTGTTCTTAACTAATAAAATTACTATCTTTTAGCACCCAAAACTACCTACTACTTGCAATATAGTGCTAAATTTTAAGTAATTCTAAATAATTACTTAAATATAATAGTAACAAATATTAACTTTTAGGGTTTTTACCCTTTAATAAGGATTACAATGGACTTAAAGAGTGGCTTAAATGAGATAAAGCAAGAGTTAAGTAGTGATGAGAAGTTACTAGAACAAGCTTTTCATATGGAGAGATTTTTCAAAAAGTATAAAAAACCTCTAATTGCTATTGCAGTTTTGGCAATTTTGGCATTTGCAGGATATCAAACAAACAATTACCTTAAAAATGCAAAATTAGAAAAAGCAAATAGTGCGCTTTTGGCTCTTGAAAAAAATCCAAAAGATACAAATGCTTTAAATAAATTAAAAGAGAATAATCCAAAACTATATGCACTATATAGCTACTCTATGGCAGCAAATAGTGCCAATAAAGAGGCTTTAGCAAAAGTTCCTAAAAGTAGTAAATTTTTAGAAGATGTTATAAATTATCACCTTAGCATAATAGATGAAAAACCAAAAGACTCAATATATTATAAAAATTTATCACTCCTACAAAAAGCTTACTTGCTTATAAAAGATGGCAAAAAGAGTGATGCAAAAAATATCTTAATTCAAATTCCTCAAAATTCTGCTGTTGCACCTGTTGCTAAGCTACTTCAGCACTACACTATTACTAAATAGGAGTCAATTATGAAAAATACCCTTTTAGCAATTGCAACAATTGCTTTTATCTCTGGGTGTTCTCTGGATACTGGCAAATTTATACCTGAAGCTTTTAAATCATCTGCTGGAGTTAGCACAAATAGCTACACTATAAGACATGGCAAACAGATGTATAATATAATTCGCGATGGTGTAACATTTAGCGATGGAAGTTATATTACACCAAGTGGTGAAGGCAGTGTTATATTGCCAAAAGGGTATTACTATGTAAGCAGTGATGGTGGAAGAATCTTAGCTGCAAATAAAAGTGGCGATATTATGGTTTTAAAAAGCAATGGTGAAGAGTTGGCTTCTACAAAACTTGAAGCTCCACTTGTTAGTGGTGTAGCCTATTCTCAAGGAGTAGCATATCTACTTCAAGGCAATAGATTTGGAATATATAACCCATTTAGCAAAAAAGTTATTTATCAAAAAGAGTTTGGTGGTGGCTCTGCTGTTGATAGCCGTTTAGCAAATCCTGTTGTTACTAGCAACTTTTTGGCAATTCCAACACTTGATGGTAAATTGGTTATGATTAATATGAAAGTTCCAACAGAACCTGGTGTTATTCCTGTTGGAAAAAATAAAAATTATGGAAATATTATTTTTCTTAAAGCTCTTAGCAATCGCTTAATTGCTGCAACTCCTAGCACCCTACTTGCTATTGGTGGAGGCACCAGAGAGTATAGTGCAAAAGTTGCCGACTTAGTTATAAAAAATAATACTATATATCTAATTACAAGAGATGGTAATGTCCAAAAATTAACTACAAATTTAGCAGAAATTGCAAATAAAAAATTCTCATATGCTGATTTTGCAACAGTTGCTGCATTTGATGGTAAAATTTATGCATATGCAAAGAGTGGATCACTAGTTGTAATGGATGATAATATGCAAAATTATAAAGTATATAGTGTAGGAGCAGCTAAAACTTATAGCTTTGTATCTGGTAAATGGCTATATATAGATGATAAAAAGGTAGATTTAAGCGCACTAAATTATGAGTAAAGAGTTAATAGAGGCTTTTAGTGAATATTTAACAGTTAACAAAGCTTTAAGCAAAAACTCAATATCGGCATATTTAAGAGATATTGAACAATTTGCAAACTTTTCTAAAATAGAGCTTTTAAAGCGCGATAGCTCTAATGTAATAGAGTTTTTAAGCACCTTTAAAAATGCTAGAACCATAAATAGAAAATTAGCCTCTATTAATACATTTTACAACTTTGTAAAAGAGTTAGAGTTTGGATTAGTAGATATAAAACTTCAAAGCTCAAAAATACCTGCTACACTACCAAAATATCTCTCTTATGAAGAGATTATAGAAGCTACAAATAATATTCCTATTAAAAGTTGGATAGATTTAAGAGATATAGCTCTAATTCTATTTTTATATGCAACTGGTGTTAGAGTAAGTGAAGCAGTAAATACCTCACGCGATGATATAGATGGAGGATGGCTTAGAGTTCGATACGCAAAAGGTGAAAAAGAGAGGGTAGTTCCAATTGCTAAAACTGCTCTTAATGCAATTGAACTATATCTAAAAGAGCGTAGTGATTTAGAAGCACCACTATTTGTAAATTACAAAAAAACTCCTCTTAGCAGAGTGTCTATGTTTAAAATTACAAAAAAATATTTGAGTGTATCACCCCATGTATTGCGCCACTCATACGCAAGTAGCCTAATACTTGGAGGTGCTGATTTAAGAGTAGTTCAAGAACTCTTAGGTCATAGCTCTTTATTAACTACACAAATATATACTCATATTCAAAAGCCTCATCTAAAAGAAACAATCAATTACTACCACCCTTTGAGTCAAGAGAAGAGATAACTCTCTTTGCCTCTTTTATTGTTTGTAAATTCAAAGCCACAATCTTGCCTCTTTTATCAATTACCCAAATAGATGGCACTCCTACAACTCTAAATTTATCCATATATTTCCATGAGCCATTTGATAGTTTCTTATCATATGCAACTGGATATTTAATACCTTTAGACTCTATAATTTTTTGTGCATCTTTAATATCTTCATCAATAGCAATAGAGATAAACTCAATATCTGGATTATCTTTTATACCTTTATAAAAACTATTTATCTGTGGAATTTCAGCTAAACAATATTTACACCAACTAGCCCAAAACTCAACTACAATAATTTTACCTTTTTGATTGCGTAATAATATCTTTTTTCCACTATTTGTAACAAGCTCTATATTTGGAACACTTTTCCCAATTGATAACTCTTTTGCCTCTTTTAAATCGTTTTGGTGTTGATAAATTCGATACAATTTATATGATACTGGCACAATTAATAAAAGCAAAAAAAATAAAATATATTTTTTCATAATTCACCCCTTTTATAGGCAAATTATAACTTAAAATTAAAAACTATATTGATTTTATAGACTAATTGTAAGAGAATATGTAGTAATAACTGTTGCTAAAGCCAAAGTAATATAAAATATTTTTTTGCTGAATATAGATGCAAATGATAAAAATAGATAAAGCGCAATTAATGCATTTGGTATAGTAATATCTACTCCACTTTTAGGTAAATTAAATACCCAAAGTAGTGCTTTATCAAAAATATCACCATAACCAAATATATGAGCAATTGCAGATATTGGATAAAATGGTATAAACAACAAAGATAAAATTGCTGAACTAAGTTGCCAAATTGATGTATTTGGGAAAAAAAAGTGTCCTATTGGAAACATTAATAAAAATACTCCAACTGGTATTAAAATAAGAGATATAAGCCAAATAGAACTATCTTTAAACCACTTTAAAATTAAAAATATATAAAATACTCCCATTATAGAAAAGAGTAAACCAAGAGAAACTATAAGCCTTGGGTTAATTATTAAAATCAATAAAAATACAATTGCCAAAAGCCTAAAGCTAATAATATTTATGCCTACTCTAAGTGCTATCCAAGCAACAACCAACATAACATATGCCCTAACAAGAGCAGGTGGAAAACCAACAAAAACTAAATATAAATAGAGTATAAAAAGTGAAACAAAGCCTATATCTATACCTCTATGTCGCCACGGAAAAAATCTTTTTTGTAAAAATTTGTATGGATAATACAATATCCCAAAAACAACAAACCACAATATCCCTAAATGAAATCCACTAAGAGCTACTAAATGAGATACTCCAAGTGATGATATCTTATCTCTAAGCTCTTTATTTATTGGTTCTGCTAAAAATATTGCATTATAAAAATCTTTAATCTCTATATTGTTGTGTTGATTATCTATCTTCTCTTTTACAAGCCATTTTGGATTAAAACCTCTCTCTAAAACTTTAACAATTTTTCCTTTTGCAAAAAAGCCTTTTAAAAAATCTAAAAACTTAATATCTCTATTATCTTTAATATTTACCAAAAGCCAATCATATCTGTTTAAACCCTTTTTATTTGAATATAAATAGAAGTCAAAACCCTCTTTTGCATGGAGTTTTAAAAGTAGTTTATTATCTTTTTTTTTATTATAAACCTTATCTATTTGTGCCTCTGTGTAGTAACTTGGAGTATTAATTATATTTTTATAATCTTGATAAATCCAAGCTAATCTAGCAACTACTATAGCTATTAAAAAAAGAGATGTTAATATAAACTCTTTATTATTTCTAAAGAGTGGCGGTGTAGCAATTGAACTCATTTACTATAGCCTAAATAGATTTTTTTAAATACTTTAATACCAATTAACCTAAATAGTAGGAACATCAATTTTGCCCTCGCTCATATCAATATTACCACTCTCAAATACAACTTCATAAGGCTCACTCTTGCTACTAGCATCAACAAAGCGCGTAAATCGTTTTTGAAACATCAAATCAACTGTTCCTGTTGGTCCATTTCTCTGCTTTCCAATAATAAGCTCTGTCTCTTCCTCCTCTTTTCGCTTATAATCACTTACATACTCTTTGCCCTCAGCCTTAGCCTTCATCTCTTTCTCTTTCTCTTTTGCCTCTCTATATACATCATCACGATAAACAAACAAAATTATATCGGCATCTTGCTCAATTGCTCCAGATTCCCTTAAATCACTTAGCATTGGGCGTTTATTCTCACGGCTCTCTAAAGAGCGGTTTAGCTGAGAAAGGGCAATTATAGGAATCTCTAGCTCACGCGCTAATTGCTTTAATCCACGAGAAATTTCACTAATCTCTTGCTGACGACCACTAAAAGAGCCTCCCTTACTATCACCACTCATCAACTGTAAATAATCTATAATTGCCAAAGATATTTCTGGATGTTGGCTCTTTAATTTTCTAAGCTTACTTCTAACATGATGAATTGTAGCATACCCGCCATCATCTACAAATAGCTTTCTTCTGCTCATATCATCAATAGCACTTGAAAGACGCGTCCACTCATCATCTTTTAAGTTCCCAACACGCAAAGCTTGAAGTGGAATAGAAGTTTTAGCACTAAGCATTCTTAGCATCAACTGCTCTGCTGGCATCTCTAGTGAAAAAAACGCAACTCCCTCATTTCTCTCAACGGCCTTTAGTGCCATATTTAGCACTAGTGCAGTGTTGTGAGTTACTGTCATATCTTCTAATAAAAATAGATTATTTCCATCTAGGGTAAAGCCATAATAGTCATCTACTCTATCTTGTTCTACTTTTATACCAGTGTGTCTAAAATCTCTTTTTGCTAATAATTTTCTAGCCTTTTTGCGCTCTATTTTTGTTGGAATTGAATCTAAATTGCCAACAATTCTAACTCTATAGACTTCACTCTCATAGCCAATATCTTTAATAGTTGCCTTTTTTGCTCTAAAAGATACTCTAAATCCAAGGGTATTTGCAAGATACTCTATATCTTTTGCTAATTTATAATTTTTTTGCACAATTTCAAATACATTATGCTCTCTATCATAA
>JAMONW010000192.1 GCA_027066355.1 Campylobacteraceae bacterium | reverse complement strand
TCAATAATATCTATTGCCTCTTTATGCTTTTGCTCTATATAGGCGTATAGAAGCTTCTCTTTAGATGGAAAGTAGTTATAAATTGTAGGGTTGCTAACCCCAGCACACTTTGCCATCTCTCTTAAACTTGCATTTTCATATCCTTTTTGAATAATTAAATCAACTGCACAATTTAATATCTTTATTTTTGTTTTCTCTTTTGCTGATTGTGAAATTTTCATGATAAATCCTTAAAAAATTTAATAAAGTATAATATAAATCTAATAATTTGTCAAATTATTTTATAGTTTGTTAAAAATTAATTAATTTAAGGGGCGTTTAGATAGACTTTTAATAAAAAGAGATAAAATGAAACTACCAAAGATTTTATACACTATTTCAAAAGCTTTAAAAGATAATGGTGCAAAAGCTATTGTTGTTGGTGGCTCTGTAAGAGATTATTTTTTAAGCTTAGAGTGCAAAGATTATGATGTTGAGGTGTATGGCTTAAATAGCCTAGAGGAGCTAGAGGAGATACTTTTAGAGTTTGGAAAAGTTAATTTAGTTGGTAAAAGTTTTGGAATATTAAAATTTAGCTACCAAAATCAAGAGTATGACTTCTCATTTCCACGAATAGAGCGCAAAATATCAGTTGGACATAAGGGTTTTGATGTAGAAATTGATGGTAGCTTAGAGTATAAAGAGGCATCAATTAGAAGAGATTTTACAATAAATGCAATAGGGTATGATATTGAAGCATATAAGTTTTTAGACCCTTACGGGGGCTTAGATGATATTAAGAGCAAAATTTTAAGACACATAAATAGCAAAACTTTTGTAGAAGACCCTTTGCGTGTTTATAGAGCTATGCAATTTAGCGCAAGGTTTGAGTATAAACTAGCTCAACAAACTTTTAAGCTTTGTAAAGAGATGGTAAAAAAAAGGATGCTTGATGAGCTTCCAAAAGAGAGAGTTTATGAAGAGTTTAAAAAGCTACTGCTAAAGTCTAAAAAGCCATCTATTGGCTTTGAGCTTATGAGAGAGCTTGGTATTTTAGAGCGATATTTTAGTGAGCTTTATGCAATTATAGATGTGCCACAATCGCCAAAGTGGCACCCAGAAGGTGATGTTTGGGTGCATACAATGATGAGCCTTGATGCAATGGCAAAAGAGTTAAGCGCTAAAGATATTGATAGTAAGCAAAAGTTAAAGTATATGTTTGCCATACTCTGCCACGATTTAGGAAAAGCTAAAACTACTACAATAGAAGAAGATGGCACAATTCGTTCAATTGGGCATGAAAAGGCTGGTGTAGAGCCAACAAAAAGCTTTTTGCAAAAGCTAACAAACGAGCAAGACTTAATAGAGAGCATCTTGCCACTTGTTGAGCATCACCTAAAGCCATCGCAATTTTTTAGTGCTAAATCAAAAGCCTCAGCTATTAGAAGGTTGGCAACTAAGGTAAATATTGAGGAGCTAGTAGTAGTTGCAAAAGCCGACTTTTTAGGACGCACAACAAAAGAGGCTCTAAGTGGCAAATATGAGGTTGGAGAGTGGCTTTTAAAAAGGGCAGAGGAGCTAAATGTAAAAAATAAGCCAATAAAACCACTAATTCAAGGAAGAGATTTAATAGCCCTTGGCTTAAAGCCATCACCAAAATTTAAAGAGATTTTAAATGAGCTTTATATAATGCAACTTGATGGTAAGTTTAATACAAAAGAAGAGGCTATAGAGTATATAAAGGCAAAATATGAGTAATAAAATAAAAGAGTTAATAGAAGAGTTTGAAAAAGAGTATAATTCAAAGGTGCTTTATGTAACAATCTATGGCTCTAAGCTATTTGGAACAGATACTAAAGATTCTGATACCGATTATAAAGGAGTTTTTATTCCAAATATTAATGATGTTTTACTAAAGCGTGATTTAGAACACTTTAGCTACAACACAAATACTAAAAATAAAAATGAAAAAGATGATGTTGATATGCAACTATATAGCATATATAAGTGGTTTAACTTGTTAAAAAAGGGTGAAACTGGGGCGTTGGATATGCTCTTTTCATTTTTTAGAGAAGATACACAAATCTTTTGTAATAAAGAGTTTGCTAAAATAGTTAAAGATAACTACTCTAAGTTTTATAACCGAAATTTACACTCTTTTATTGGCTATTGTGTTGGGCAGAGTAAAATCTATAATATTAAAGGTGAGCGCTACAAAGAGCTTTTAGAGTTTATAGAAGAGTTTAAAAAGATTGCCCTAACAGATGCAAATGCTAAATTAGAGAGTTACTTTCAATACATTGAGCAAATCTTTACAAATAGAAGCTTTAAGTATGTTAAATTTGTAAAGGCTTCTATCTCAAGGGGTAATCAAGCCTATAAAGAGGGGCGATATGTAGAGATACTTGGCAAAAGGTTTTCTGGTATGGTAACTGTTGGTTACTTTAGCAATCAAATTACACAAATGCAAGAGCAGTATGGCAACAGAGTAAAAAATAGTAAAAATGGAGTTGATTTTAAAGCCCTATCTCACGCAGTTAGAGTCTTAAATGAGGTAGAAGAGTTATTAGATAGCTCTAAAATTACCTTTCCATTGCCAAATAGAGAGTATATCAAATCTATTAAAGAGGGCAAAGAGGGCCTTGAGAGTATAATGGAGTATATTGATAAAAAATTAGATGAAGTGCAAAAAAAACTAGAAAATAGCACCTTGCCTCAAAAGAGTGATGAAGAGTTTATAGATGATTTAATTTTAAAGTTACTTAATAGCAAATATGAGTAAAGTAAATAAAAAATAACTCTTCTACTTTGTTATATCTAAATCTATTTTTTAAGGTGAAATAATGCAAAAAATTAAAAATGGCTTTGAGCAAATTACTTCAATTTCAAGTAGAAAATGGAGTTGCATAGTTTATGAAAAATAGAATATACACTAAAATAGTGTATATTAAACTACTTTAACTTTGAAACAATATCGCTAGGAAGCATCTTTGGCATTGCAAGTGCTTTTGTTTTGTTTATAAATTTCCAATTACTCTTTGGCTCTTTGATTGCAATAAGCTCTGAATCTTTTATAATATGAATTACACTTTTATTGCTATCTAATTTAATACTTGCACTATCACCCATTTTTTCTTTTAGTGCTTTAACAAGCATCTCTTGTATCTTTGCATCTTTTCCTTTTACATTCATATCCATATTCATAGTGTAAGTTGCAGTTGTAAAAGAGCCATTTGAAAAACTCTCAATAGCTTTAATATTTTTAATAGCCATCTCTTTAATATCTGGCATTTTTTTCATTTTATACATCTGTTTAAGCATTTTAGATAACTGCTCTTTTGGAGTAATTTTAAATATTGATGGATAAGTGTGATCTAATATAGTATCAACATCACCACTTTTAGTTGCATTTATGTAGCTATTTAATTCACTCTTAAGTGAACTCATCTGCTCAGCTTTTAGATCTTTTGCATTTAAGTTTGCAGCAATAAAAAGCATTGCAATAAATGCCATTAAAACTTTTTTCATGAAATTCCTTTTTTTATAATATATATCTATTATAGCAAGAAATTATAAAATGCACTTATTAAAATTAATTACAATATAATTCCATAAAATAAAGAAAAATATATCAAAAAGCATTTAAAACAATAAGAGTATTAACAAAGATATTAGATATAGTGTATAACTTGATTTTTTTAAAAATTATATAAGCTTTAAGATAAAAGCTTATATAGATAATATCTATTTCTTCTTAGGAGTTACATACATATTAATATAGCGTCCCTCTTGTTTTGCAGGACTCTCAAGGTTTGCAACATCTTCAAGTAGTGGCCAAATATTGTTTAGCACTTCTACTCCAAGTTGAGGTGTTGCCATCTCTCTACCTTTTAAGAACACGCGAAGTTTAACATGCTTACCTTTTTCAAGGAACTCTCTTGCATGTTTAACTTTGAAGTCAATATCGTTTTGGGCAATTTTGCAAGAGAACTTTACCTCTTTAACCTCTATCTTCTTTTGGTTCTTTTTTGCCTCTTTTTTCTTCTTCTCTTGTTGGTATTTATACTTACCGTAATCCATAATTTTAGCAACTGGTGGCTTTGCATCTGGTGAAATTAAAACTAAATCTAATCCCTCTTCATCAGCTATTTTTAGTGCCTCATCTTTAGAGATAATACCCAATTGTCCTTTTGACTCACTAATTACCCTTAACTCATTGGCACGAATAGCCTCATTCATTATTGGACTATCTTTTTTCGCACCTCTTTTATTGCCTTGCTTGTTCAAATTTCTCCTTCTTTTAATTCATTTACTAATTGTAGCATAAATTCATCCGAATTTAGATTATATTGCTCTTTTTTTCTTCTATCTCTAATTGCAACAGTGTTACTTTTTACCTCTTCATCGCCAATTATTACAACATAAGGCACTCTTTGCTTCTCTGCTAAGCGAATTCTTTTGTTTAAAGAGTCGTTTTTATCATAAATTTCTGAGTCTATCTCTTTATTGGCAAATTTTGCTTGTAACTCTTTTGCATACTCAATGTGTGGCTCACTAATTGGCACAAAAATAACTTGAGTTGGAGCAATAAATGTTGGGAACTCTCCTGCATAATGCTCTGTTAAAATACCAATAAATCTCTCAAAACTTCCCAAAATTGCACGGTGTATCATTACTGGTTGCTTTTTCTCATTATTCTCATCGGTATATTCCATATTAAAGCGTTCTGGCAAGTTAAAATCTACCTGAATTGTTCCACACTGCCACTTTCTGCCAATAGCATCAGTTATTTTTACATCAATTTTAGGACCATAAAATGCTCCGCCACCCTCATCAATTCCATAATCTAAGCCTCTTGAGTTAAGTGCATCTTTAAGCCCTTGTGTTGCTAA
>JAMONW010000191.1 GCA_027066355.1 Campylobacteraceae bacterium | reverse complement strand
AAAGAAAGTAAAATTGTAAAATTGGGGTCAACAGATGAAAATAAACCAATTTTATATTCAAAACTAAGAACTTACTTTAAACTCTTAACACACCTTTAGCCTTTTAAAAAAAGTTTTATTTTACTTTCTTTTCCGCAAAGAAAGTAAAGCAAAACTAGCTAATGCGGTTTTTACGCAGTAAAAAAGTTTCTTTAGTAAAGAAACTCTCAAGCAGTTAAAGCTTTAAAGCTTGAACCAAACTAAAAGATATCGCATTTTTATTGTGATAGTCTTGATTGTATCCAAGTTGGATTTTGACGACAGTCTAATACTGCATAAATATAAATTGTGTTATTATCAAATTTATAATAAATTGCAAAAGGAAAGTTTTTTGATAGCATTCTATAAAAATTATTTACTTTATAGTGAATACCAACATACAGTTACAGAGAATTTATATCAGAGAAAATAGAGTTATAAAAGTATCTTCCTAATCCATCTTTTTGAGATTCATAAAACTCTATACCATTAGCAATATCAATCTCTGCTTCATTTAATATTTCTATATTCATTTAAGTAGTTTTTCTAATCTAGTTTGGACACTACTTAGTGAACTAAATGCATCTTTATTTTGCGCTAATTTTTCTCTATCTTCAAGAACTTGCAAATGCCACTTTGGTGTAAAGTTTTTATTTGTAGCATCTTTTGTTAGATTATCCCATAATTTCTCTAAAATTAAAAATTTCTCATTTGTAGTCATATTTTCAATTGAAATTTGCATAATATATCCCTACTTTTTTGTAATTATAGCATAATTATTTTTCACCTTTACAAAATCACAAATTTAAAATTTATTTTGAAATTTAAAACCTACCAATATGATAAAGCAGGAAATATAACATATAAATCTGATATTGGTTACTACAGATATAACTCTCTACTCCCTCACGCAGTAGTAAAAGCAGGAAGTGGTATATATAGATATGACCATATGGGTAATATGATATATAGAGATGGCGATATTATAAGCTACTATCCAAACGCAAAAGTTGCTAAGATAGTAGGTGAAGGTGGTAATGAGCTAAGATACTACTATGGAGATGATAATAGCAGATACCTTGAAAATAAGGGTCAGTCGCCACCTTAAAAACAAAGCTTTTAGCTTTTTACTATAATAAAAGTAATTTTACACAGATTTAAAGTATATAAAATTTTACTTTTCAAAAGTTATAGAACTCTATTGTTTAGCTTTTTTTAAAAACAGTTTTAATGCTTTTAGCTCTTTGTATCCTAATTTGTAATCTATAAAGTTTAAATACCACTTTAACTCTTTTGGAGTAATGCCTCTGCTTTTTGCCTCTTTTTTTAGTATGTATTGTGGGATTTTTTCTTGTTTCCCTTTAAAATTTTTGGCTAATTTTTTGATTTTTTTAGAGTGTTTGTTGTAGCAAAGTCTTGCAAATACAAAGGGTAAGCCTCTCTTTTTTTTCCACTCATAAGATAAATCTTTAAAATTTGCATTTGGGTTAGATAAGTAGTAGCGTAGTGCTTTATCTCCTATAATTACTTCTCCATTTAAGTTTAAAACTTTAGATAGTGCATTGGATGTATCTGATTCGCTATCAAAAGCATCATCTTTTGGCAATATTAATACGCTATATACCTTTCCATTACTAACAATACCTAAATTTGTGCATTTAGAAGCTCTACTTTTTATACTTGAGATAAATGCTGCATCAATTTTTTTTGCTTTGTATGCTCTATTTATTGTGCTTGGAGTTGATTTTTTGCTATTTATTATCTGCTTTAATTGAGAATTGGATAAAACTCGCTTTAGATATACTTGAAATGGTAGCAAATTTAAGTAAGATATAGAACCAAAAATCAAAAAATGCCTTTTTTAGAGAATTTTACCATTATCTATTTAAAATATAGCTATTTGCATCTTAGATAAGAATTGATATTAATTAATTTAAAAAACAATTCTTTATCTATTTTTAGATAATTGGTAGTTAATATTTTAATAAATAGATGTCAAAATAGCATATATTTACTACATTTTATCAATTTTAAAAAAATAATTTTATCTGATTTTTTGGTTTTGAAAAAGAAAATGCTGTAAATTAGTAACACTAAATATGACAAAATGACATTTTTTTTATTGATATTAACAAATAGAAATATAAATTTAAGATTTGGTAAAGTTTATACCTATATAATTAACTTGAAATTTAAAATGTTTTATTTAAAAAATGGAAAAGTAATGGTAAAAGTAGAGTTTTTAGGTCCTATTAATTTAGAACCCATAGAGTTAGATATAAGTAACTTAAAAGAGTTAGCAGATTTTATGCAAAAAAAACCTGAGTTAAAAGAGTGGATAGGAAACTCAGCTGTTGCTGTAAATGATGTTATAGTAAACTCTATAGATTACAAATTAAAAAGTGGTGATAAAATCTCTATTTTACCTCCGGTTTGTGGAGGCTAGTTGTGGAGTTATACACAAATGCCTTAAATGTGGAAGAGATTAGCAATAGATGGTATGAGAGCGTAAATAGCTTAAACTACGGGGCTTTAATTACCTTTGTTGGAATTATTAGAGAAGAAAATGGCATTGAGGCTCTAAGCTTTGATATTTATGAACCTATTCTTAAGAGTTGGTTTAATAAGTGGCAAGAAGAGGCAAAGAGTAGAGGGGCTATTGTAAAGATGGCTCATGCTATTGGTGATGTTAGAGTTGGTGAGAGTTCTTATATTTCAGCTGTGGCATCTCCTAAAAGAAGGGTTGCGCTAGAGCTTATTGATGAGTTTGTAGAAGATTTTAAGGCAAATGCGCCAATTTGGAAATATGATGTAATAGATGGCAAAAGAGTCTATGCACAAGATAGAAGCACACCTATGAGTGGTGCTGGATTACTAAGTGGAGAGAAAAATGATTAGTTTTGAAGAGTCTTTAGAGCTTTTAAATAGTATCGATATTAAGCCAACTGAAATTGTTGAGTTACCTTTAATGGATGCTCAAGATATGTTTTTGGCTGAAGATATTGTAGCTAATTTTAACTCTCCTGAGTTTCCAACATCAGCAATGGATGGCTATGCTATCTATTTTGATGACCAAATAATAAAAGAGCTTAAAGTAGTTGCAACAAATCCAGCAGGTGCAGATGAGATACCTGAGTTAATTCATGGCAAAGCTATAAAAACTTTTACAGGTTCACTTATGCCAAAGGGTGCTGATACTCTTATTCCAATAGAGAATGTTGAGTATAAAAATGGAAAAATTGTTATAAAAGAAGAAGTTCCTTTTGGTGCGAATGTTAGAGAAGTTGGAGAAAACTTTAAAAAAGGTGAAGTTTTAATTAAAAAAGGAACAAAAATTGATTTTGCCCAAATTGCTGTTTTGGCTTCGCTAAATTATGTAACTGTAAAAGTTTTCAAAAAACCAACTGTTGCAGTAATTGCAACTGGTAGTGAGCTACTAGAGCTTGGACAAAAGCAGACAAAAAGAAGCCAAATTAGAAGCTCAAATAATTATACAATTGAGGCAATTGCAAAAAAACATAGTGCCAATGTAATTAATCTTGGTTGTATTGGCGATAATGTAGAAAATATCAAAGATAAATTTAAAACTGCGCTAGAGAGTGCTGATATTATAGTAAGCACGGGGGGTGTAAGTGTTGGAGATTTTGATTTTGTAAAAGATGTAGTAAGAGAGCATCTTGGAGCAAAAGTTATATTTAAAGGTGTAGTTATTAAACCAGGGCAACATATTATGGTTGCAACTGTTGGTAATAAAGTAATTATTGCACTTCCTGGTTTTGCATACTCATCAACAGTTACGGCACTTGTTTATCTACTACCAATAATTTATAAATTTAATGGCAGTAGTTATGAGATGCCAATAGTTAATGCAACACTTGCACAAAATTACAAAAAAAAGAGTAAAAAAACAGAGTTTACTCCTGCTAATGTAAAGCTAGAAGATGGAGAGTTAAAAATTAATTTTAAAGGAAAAAAAGATGGAACAAGCGCGATAATGACAAATATGTTAGGCTCAAAAGCTTTAACTATAACTAAACCAGATGATACAGACAAAGAGAGTGGAGAGAAAATTAAAACATATCTCTACGATTTAAACTTATAACACAGGGAGGGAAAGTTTATGAATGGTTTTAATGAAATTATCGAAAAGATAAAAGATGTAATCTCAAATGAGAGTGAGAGTGGAAAGGTTTTTGATAAAGATGTAGCAGCAGAGCTTGGAATATCTCAAGCTACATTTGCTACAATGAAAAAAAGAGGTGCTGTGCCATATAAAGAGTTGATGGAGTTTTGTGCAAAGAGAAAACTTAGTATCAACTGGCTATTTTATGACCAAAGTGCAGGTATGCTTGTTGAAGAGACTGAAAAGTTCTTTAAAATAAAATACTTTAGCAGTGTTAGAGCGAGTGCTGGTGGTGGTGCAGAAGGATTTGGAGAAGAGTTTGAAACTATTACTGTTGATAAAAAATTGATAAAAAGCTTTATGCCAAAACTAAGTGAAGATGAACTTGTATCAAAAAATATTGAAGCTATTAATGTAGATGGTGAATCGATGGAGCCTACATTAAAAAATGGTTCAATTGTTTTTGTAGATAGAGATCATAACACTATTTCAAAAGAGGGAATATTTATTGTAAGAACACCTGGTGGTCTTTTTATAAAAAGATTAAATAGAAAAGTTGATGGCTCAGTAGAGCTTATTTCAGATAATAAATTATACTCACCAGAAATTGTTGCACCTGATGAGCTAGAGATAGTGGGTAAAGTTGTAGGTGGAGTAGAAAGACTTTAATAGAGTAAAATAGCTTCTTATTTTAGTCTATTAACCTATATCAAGAAGCTCTTTTTATTTCTTAAACCTAATATCAAACTT
>JAMONW010000190.1 GCA_027066355.1 Campylobacteraceae bacterium | reverse complement strand
ATAAAGATAATGGAAATGGAATAAAAAATATTAATAAAATTTTTACAAGAGGCTACACAAAAAGCAAAAGAGGGTTGGGTCTTGGCTTAAGTATTGTAAAAAAATTAGCACTTGAGTTAAATATAGATATAGAAGTTAAATCTAAAGTAAATAATGGAACAACTTTTTATTTAAACTTAAGTAAAGTAATAATTAGGTAATGTTTTAGTGATATAATGTAAAAAAGTAAGTGAGTATTGTTTATGATTAAAAAAATTATGTTGTATATTCTATTTTTTATGTTACCAATTAGCGCTCAAAATATCTCTGCACTAATTGAACAGATGCAACATACTCCTAAAAATAAACAATATATTATTATGAATAAAATAAAAAGAGAGCTAGTTAGATTAAACAGAAGCCAAAGAATTTCTGCAATTCAAAGATTAAAATCATCAATGCAAAAGCCTACTGTTGTAAAAACTGCAATTAGTAGAGATGATAGTGTTACAACCAATACAAAAACACCTAACAATCAAATACAAAATAGTGCCATAACTAATACAATTAATAAAACAAAACAGACAATTATTAATACAGAAGATAAAACCTTTATTAAATTACCACCTAGTAAAGATCATGAAAAGATACCTATAAAATTACCAATAAAAAGTGGAACAAAAGTTCCTACAAAAATTCCAGTTAAATTACCAATAAAAAATGGGACTAAAATACCAGTAAAAATTCCTACAAAAATACCGGTAAGATTACCCATTAAAATAGATTCTAATAATCATATAAAAATAAAAACACCTATAAAATTGCCAATAAAAAATGGTCCTAAAGCACCTATTAAGATACCAGTAAAATTACCAATAAAGCTTAATTCTAAAATACCTGTAAAAGTTCCAGTTATTAATTTTAAATGATTTTAAAAGAGGGGATAATAAACTGAAAAAATTACTTTTTATAAGTATTTTAATATTTGTAAGAATATTAAATGCTTCCGATTTAGATTTAGATGGTGTTGATGATTCTATAGATAGGTGTCCAGACTCTAAAATAACAGATATTGTAAATAAGTATGGCTGCAAAAAAAAGCGTTTAAAGTTTACAAAAAAATTTACAAAAAAAGATGCCAAAGAGCTACAGAAAATTGTAAATAATATAAAAGTAGATAAAACAAAGTATGCAAAAAGTAAAAATAATAGCATAGAAAAAAAGAGTAATAAAGTATCATATGATATTGCTTATACATTATATTATGACGATTACTTAAGTTATATTTTTACTAGCAATATATATTATAAAAAATTTAATCTCTATATATCATCACTTGTTGATGGAAAAAGTGTTGATAATACTCTAACAATTGCGCTATATTATCAAGATATTTTTTTAGATAAATTTATCTATACTATAGGTATTGGTGGAGATTTTAGCACAAAAGGGCATAAATATAATACACAATTTATAAGTGCGAAGTTAGATTACTATTATAGCAATTTTCTTTTTTCATTTGGATATAAAAAAGTTTTTGTTCATAATAAAGAGTTGCATAATAGTAATGTTTATGATATATCTGTTGGTTATTATAAAGGTAAACACTCTATTTTATTAAATTATGAACTTTATAATAGGTTCTATAAACATAATAAAAAAATTAAAGATATAACTCTAAATTACACATATCAAATTAATAGTAATTTATATATAAATTCACAATTTACGAAATCTTTATCAAATCATAGAGATAGCACATTTGCTACTACCATAGGGTATCACTTTTAAATTTATAGTGTATATCTCCCCCTACCCTTTTTATTTCTCTAATTAAACCAAAATATGCAATAGAAATTAAATAACTTCAAATAAAGATTCAAAAAATAGTTTATTTAAGTAAATTTCAATACATTTTATGGGTTTAAAAAACTTTTATAAAAGCTATATAGGTAATAAATAACTAACGCTTTAAAGATATACTTTTATTAGGAGTTAGCAAATTAACTCCAATTTAAAAAAAGGAGAATATGTGAAAACCATTTTAGGTAAAAGTTTTATATACTCTTTTATGATTATAGGTGTTTTATTCTATAACATTGTTTCAATAGGCAAAAAGTAGAATTCCCTCCCCCCCTCTAGCCTATAAATCTCTTCTGTAAATAAATAGATTGGCTTTTTTGCCAATCTTAGTTTTTAATTTTTATTATATTTGCAGTTGTTGGGAAAGATGCTCCAATAGCCTCTTTTGTAATATTTAACTCTACATTTATAGCACTATTTTGTATTTTAGTTAAATTAAAATCACTAGCATTTGTAATTTTGTAATCTTTTTTACTTTTGATATCTTCTATAACAATATATGTATGAGGCACAGAGCCTTTAACTTTTACAACACCTTTTATTGTTATTGAATTTGCAAAACTTATATTACTCACTATATAAACCACTATTGATATTTTAAATATTATTTTTTTCATAATAATATTGTATCAAAAAGAGATATAAAAACTCTAATTTTTTATATTATTAAAATATATTTGCATTTTAGATTGAAATTATGATAATCTTATAGTATGAAAAACTTTTTAACAGCAGTAGTTTTATTTCTTGGTGCAATAGCTATTTATATAATGTATAGTTATGCAATTAAAAATCAGCCCCAGTTAAAGTTTTCAAACAATAGCAGTAGCGTAATGCCCAAAGAGAGCAAAATTGTAGCCTCGTATATAAAAGAGGCTCTAAAAAAAGAGAAAAATAATACTATTAAGAAAAAAGAGCATACTAAACTATCAATTCAAGAGATTTTAAATAATAAAAATAGTTCAAAAGATAATAATATGCAAAATAGAGTTTTAAACTCTCCTAAAGCACTATTTAATAATATAAAAATAAATAGTAATAATATTAATATTAAAAGCGAAAATAGAGATAAAAATATGACAATTGAAGGCACATTAATACCTACCTTTGTAGATGATAATAAGAGCTTAACAAAAGAGCAAAAAGAGATAATTAAAGCAAAAAAAACTCCACTAAAAGATAGATTAAAAGCACTTAATGCTAATTTTGGTGATCCTGTTTTTATTAGAATTTTCAAAAAGAGTAAAGAGCTAGAAGTTTGGATAAAAGCTCAAAAAAGCAAAGAGTATAAACTCTTAAAAGATTATAAAATCTGCACCTACTCTGGAGGGCTTGGACCAAAGCTAAAAGAGGGTGATGGTATAAGCCCAGAAGGCTTTTATAGTGTTGATTATGGCGCACTTAATCCAAACAGTAGATTTCATTTGTCATTTAATTTAGGCTTTCCAAATGAGTATGATATAAATCATGGCAGAACTGGGAGTTATTTAATGGTGCATGGAAAATGTGTATCTACAGGTTGTTATGCTATGGGTGATAAGAATATAGATGAAATTTATAAATTAGTAAAAGAGGCTCTTCTTAGCTCTCAAAGTGAAGTAGAGGTTCATATTTTTCCATTTAGATTAGAGAGCAAAGAGTTAGCTAAATATAGAAAAAATAGATGGTATAGCTTTTGGCTAAATCTAAAAGAGGGGTATGATGCCTTTAACCAAACCCATATACCACCACAAATTGATGTAGATGGCTTAAAATATGTAGTTACTAAAATTGATAAATAAAATATTTTTTCTTATATAAATATATTTTTTTGCAACATAAGTAGCTTTTATTTTTTACTATTTATGCTATCTTTAAAGTAGTATAAAGTAGAAAATATAAGCTAAGAAGAAGTTATTAGTTATTTTTTGCTTTAAGTTTTGCTAGAAAGAGGTGGTGAAAATGATATTAGATGATGCAAAAAAGAGAGTAATTTTAGATATTGCAAAAAGCGCAATTAAAGAGGCAGTTTTAGGCAAAAAAATAGTAGATAAAGAGCTTCTTTTAAAAGAGTATCCATGGCTAAAAGAGAAGGGTGCTGTTTTTGTTACAATTAATGAATTTAACTCTTTAAGAGGCTGTATCGGCTCTATTATTGCTCATCAAAGCTTAATTGATGATATTATCTCTAATGCAAAATCAGCTGCTCTTAATGACCCAAGATTTACACCTCTTGGTGCAAGTGAGCTTGATAATATTGAGGTTGAAGTCTCTATTTTAACACCACCAAAAGAGTTAATTTATAGTGATATAACAGATTTAAAGAGGAAAATTAGAGTAGGAGTTGATGGTGTAATTATAAATTACAAAGGTTACCAAGCAACATATTTACCATCTGTTTGGGAGCAGCTAAATAGCTTTGAGAGCTTTTTTGGCACACTTTGCCAAAAAGCAGGATTAAGTAGTAATTGTTTGGAGCTTCATCCAACGGTGTATATTTATGAAGCAATTAAGGTTAAATAGAGTTAAAAATTAAAAGTTAAAAGTTAAAAATTTTGGAAGTAAGGTTTTCTCAAAGAGAGTATAACCACAAGAACCTCGGTAAAAGTTTGTTTGTAATTAAAAGTTATGAATTTTGAGTTGCGCTAATTGTCATGCTGAACTTGATTCAGCATCTCTAAGGTTGCAATTGCTTTGACATTTTGGAGATTCTGAAACGAGTTCAGAATGACGGGTGGTAGGAAGTTAACAATTAAAAGTTAAAAATTTTGGAAGCAAAGTTTCAACCTTACTAAGGAGTTGGTTGGGTTTGTAATATTTTAGCCAAGGTTAAAACCTTGGTTCCAAAAAATCAGAGGAAGCAAGGTTTCAACCTTGCCAAGAGTTTATTAGTAGTTGTAAGTATTTTAGCAAGACTAAAGGACTGGTTTCAAAAAAAAAGGATAAATTATGAGTGCATTTTATAGAGTTGAGGGTAATCATATAGTTTGTCAATTGTGCAGACACTATTGTAAGTTAAAAGAGGGGCAAGTTGGAGTTTGTGGGGTTAATAAAAATAGCAATGCTAAGTTGGAAAATTTAGTTTATGGCA
>JAMONW010000189.1 GCA_027066355.1 Campylobacteraceae bacterium | reverse complement strand
TCAAAATACAATTTTAATGAGGCATCTTTGTTTGGTGTTAATTGTTTTATATCTATTTTGTTTTGGCTATCTACTACAACTCCAGCGCCATACTCTTTAACTAAAGGAGCATAAGATTTAATGCTACTGCTAACTATTACATTCACTCCACAAGATAGATACTCTGCTAGTTTAATAGGTGATGCAACATAATTTACCACACTATCATCTCTAATTAAAAAGCCATACTCTTTGCTTGATAGAAATTGCTCTATCTCTTTTCTATTATTAAATGAGCTTAAAATAATATCTTCTTTAAACTCTTGTGGAACTATTTTTTGAATTAATCTATTTGCTTCATCTTGCTCTCTTGTGGCTATATAAAATTTGGCATTTGGCTTACTCTTTTTTATCTCTTTAAAAATTTCTAACATCTTATCAACCCTTTGCCATACCGACATTCCACCAACATAGACAAAGCTATCTTTCTCTTTTTTTGCTCCATTATAAGCAATATCAGAAACACAAGGCACTATAATAGATGGCTCAAATGTGCTTTTATATTTACTCTCGATATACTCTTTCATATAGCTTGATACAAATATATATCTATTTGCAACCTTTAGTGCAAAGCTCTCAATTTTATTTAAAATAAATAGTCTAAGTTTTGATTTGTTTCGCATAAATGACTCTTCTGGCACAGCACCTTGCATCCAGTAATAAACCTTTTTGCCCTTTATTTTTGCTAAAATACTTAAAGTAGCCCCCATCATATCGGGTGCAAAAATTTCTCTATCTGGCAAAGAGGCTAACTTTTTTAACTCATCTAATAAATTATTGTAAGTTATAACTTTATAGTTTTTAATTTCATTTTCAATAAAGTGTAAATAGTTACTTGGCACAAGCAAAGTTATATCTTTGCCACAACTTTTTAAAAACTCTATATGAAGCTTCAGCGCCCCCCATACTGCACTATTGTTACAATCATTTGCTATTACTATCATTTAACTACCTCAAAGTTATTTTTACCTATTTTTATAGGTAAATTTATAATATAATTTTTATCTTTTTTTATAGCTGCTATTATCTTACCGCTACTATCTTTTAGCTTTAAATTTTTTTCTAAAACAAGGCTTATAGTGCCACTTTCTGCTTTTGAATTACTATTTAGAGTTAAAATTAACTCATTATTGTTAAACTCCAATAGAGTGTTGTCTTTTAACTCTATGTAGCTACTTATCTCATGGCAAGTTGCATACCAAATATCTTTTGTTTCTAAAAATTTAAAGATTTTATTTAAACTCTTTATATCGCTAATAATATTAGCAGATTGCACCAAGCCTGATGAGGTAGATGGTGAAATATGCTCTTGAATTGCTAAAATATTTCCATTTTCATAGAGGCTATTTAGCTTTTTATACTCTTTTTTATTATAAATTGGTTGTAAAAATCTTGTAAATAGTTTTATAAAATCTTTCTTGAAGTTGCCTGTTTTATAACTTAGCCTTACAAAGCTATTTCCTGCAAAAGTTGTTGGAAATTTAATTACTCTATTTTTTCCAAATCTCTTAATTTCATTAACTCCAGAGTTAGCACACCAATATAAGAAGTTGCATTTGTCGATTATTTCAAGTGAATTTTCTCTTGATTTATAGCCACAAAACTTTCCACCACTAACATTTATGCCAATATTTTTAAAAAGCTCAACTCCCTTTAACGTTACCTCAACACCCTCATCAACACTATCAAAAAGCTCCCACTCATGAATAAAATTACCATTTTGGGTGCTTGGATTGTTAATATCTCTATATTTGCCATGGTTTGAGCCATGATGTGCAATTTCGTGTCCAAGATTTTGTAAATATTGTAAAAAATTGCTAAACTCTTCTCTCTCCCCAACGCCATATCTTTTAAATTTAGCGCCATTTGGATTTATAACATTATGCTTTGCATATGGGGTAAAAAAAGTTATTTTAATTTTTGGAAATTTATTTAAAAGCTCTTTTTGCAAAAAGTTATATGCTGAACCCTCATTGTTGCATAAATAACCCCAATCATTTTTAAAGCTATCTCTGTAAAGCTCTAAATAAATATCATTTAAGTCATCTATCATCAATACTGCTGGGGCTTTGTGGTTGTTTTGCCACTTAGCTATACTCAATTTCATCTATACTCTCCTCTTTTTCTTCATCCTCTTTCTCTTTTAAGATAAATAGAAGCATTATATATACAAACATAGGGTTTAGCTCAATAAAAGTAGAAGCCAAAGTAAGCGATACAAAGCTTTGAAATAGATACTCATACTCTTTTCTTGCATCCCAAAAAATTTTAAACCAATAGGCATATAGAGCTATTCCAAATATGCCAGTGCTTACAAAAAAGTATAAAAGGTTAGATTTTGATGATGCATAGTTAATACCTGCAAAGATATTATCAGTCTCTTCTGAGCTAAATCCAACTCCTGCCATATGAACAGGAAACCAACTGTTAAATCCACCATATCCAATTCCTAAGGGATGTTGTAAAATACATAAAATTGAGCCTTGAATTGCACTAATTCTTGTTACATAAGTTCCCCAAATTCCCTCTTTTTCTTTAAATCCACCAAGCCCTTGATTTAGATATACATCTAAAACATGCAAATTATATTTAACTGCTTCTATTTTCATTAAATCATCCCAAAAAATATAGGCTAATCCACCAACAATTAAGATATAAGCTAATATCTTAGCAGGAGTAAAATATTTTAGCATTCCTACAAAAAAGAGTAAAATAATTTGAGCTTTTGAACCAATTGCTAGACCAATTACTAGATAGTATCTTGATATATACTTATAAATTGGAGGCTCTTTTAGTTTTGCTAAGAGTATAAAAAATATAAATAGATAAAAATACCCTGCAGCACTTGGTTCTGGAAATAGCATACTAATTCTCTTTGGAAAAGTTGTTGCTATCTCTATTGTTCCAACAATAACATTAAATAAAATAGCATAGAATATGGTTTCTATAATATATTGCAAATCTTTATACTTTAAATATACATACATAGCCATTGCAAAAGTTATTTCTATAAAAAATTGGCGATTTGCAAGGTAAATATTGTATTTATCATCATACCCTTCACTATAAATAACAATATATGCTATGCTTAAGACTATACTTAAAATAATTAAAAATAGGTATTGCAACTCTATATCTTGCCATCTATCTCTATTTGGCGCAAACATCCTACCAGCAATTACATAGCCTGTAAATGCAAGATATAGTGTTCCCATATTAAATTGTGAGCCAATAAGCAGTGCTAAAAATAGTTGAATAATTTTATCTAACATATCAACTCACAATCTCTTTTAACTATTAGTTACACCACAAAAGTCTAAAACTTCTTTTGTATCTAATTTTAAATTTTTAAACTCTTTGTGAGCTACCAGGAAAACTACTATATCAGCACTCTCTAAAGCATCTTTATAATCTACTATTTTAAGCTCTTTATGGCTTTTGATATTTGGTTCTACTGCTAAAATATCTATACCCTCGCTCTTTAGCCTATTTGTAATATAAAGGGCTGGAGATTCTCTTAAATCATCAATATCTGGCTTAAAGCTAAGTCCCATACATGCAACTTTTGCTTTTTTAGCATTTTTTAACTCTAACTCTATTGCTTTAGATTTGATTTTCTCTATTACCCACTCAGTTTTATAGTTGTTTACCTCTCTTGCAGTTTTGATAATTTTTGCATCTTCTCCTCCTGCGTGAACTATAAACCAAGGGTCAACGGCAATACAGTGTCCTCCAACTCCAGCACCAGGTTGGAGTATATTTACTCTAGGGTGTCTGTTTGCAAGTTTTATTAATTCCCAAACATTTATATTAAATTTATCACACAAAATACTAAGTTCATTTGCAAATGCAATGTTTAAATCTCTAAAAGAGTTTTCTGTTAATTTTGCCATCTCTGCCGTATTTGCAGTAGTTTCTAGCACCTCTCCTTTTACAAAAGTTCTATAAAATTGTGCCGCATCTTTTGTTGCTTTTGGTGTTAGTCCGCCCACTATTCTATCGTTTTGAACTAATTCTATCATAATTTTGCCCGGTAGCACTCTTTCTGGGCAATATGCAATAGATATTAAAGAGGTATCAACTCCCTCCTCTGTTAAAATTTGCTCTATCTTTTGGGTTGTTCCAACTGGTGAAGTAGATTCTAAAATAATTAAATCTCCACTCTTTAGAAATGGAGCAATAGATTTAGTGGCTTCTATAACATAATCAATATTTGGCACAAAACCATCATGAAAAGGTGTAGGAACTGCTATCATAAATATATCTGCTTTGGTTGGTTTTGTATCGGCTTTTAAAGAGCCATATTTTACTGCTTTTGAAACAGCCTCTTTTAAATCTGGCTCAACAATGTGAATTTCACCTCTATTTATTGTATCTACAGTAGATTGCACAATATCAACACCATGGACACTGTAGCCACTATTTGCAAGTAGTGATGCAGTTGGCAAACCAATATAGCCCAAGCCAATCATACAGACCTTTTTTAATTGAGAATTGAGAATTGAGAATTGAGAATTATCTATTTTCATTTTTTATCCTTTTTTGTTTGCTTGTTTTGATTATGCTTACTAATAGTTTTAGTAACTCTATTAAATCTTTATGAATACTATCAGCCTCTTTGGTAGTTAAATATTCTGTAGCTTTTAATAGTTCTAACCAATATTTTGCTTCTCTTGCTTCTTTTAAAGAGATTGAGAGTTTTGATATGAAATCACTTATGCTTTGAGCTTCTTGTGCTTCATTTATATTTGCTCCAACTGAGGTTCCACATTTTAAAAGTTGTTTTGATAAAATATACTCTTTTTTATTATTTGATAAATATTTATATAAATTTATTATTCTAATAGAAAAATTAAATGATTTATCAAGCAATATATTCTCTTT
>JAMONW010000188.1 GCA_027066355.1 Campylobacteraceae bacterium | reverse complement strand
ACATTAATCCCTTAATGCTCTTAATTTTTTAACTATAAATTCTAAATAGTAATTTTCATTTATAAATATATCAATAAGCTCATTTTTGTAAGTTGTTTCTATCTCTTTTATATGCCTTATTATCTCAAGTTCAAAGCTATCTATATTATTTTTTATAACTCTCCACAATAGATTTTCATCTATATAAAAAATTTTATTACTTATACTATTTGCAAAATATATAATTAACTGGTACTCTTTTCTTATAAGCTCTTCTTCTTGCAATTTTTTGCCAACAATAGAGATTATATTTAACTCTCTTAAAACACTATCCCAAGCGACAAAATTATGAACTAAATCTTTAACATTATGATATGGAGATATCACTTTTTTAATTTTATTAACTGCTATAAATATGTCAAACAGATAACTCTCATTTCTCTTATTTTTTACCATATACCCCAAGCACTTATGTCAAATTTATATTAGTTTATCAAAAATATAAAAATTTTATGAAATATATAACAAATTAGAAGTAATTAATTTATGTAATTTATTAAAGAGATTATAATTATAAATTAAACTTAATATATAGTTTAAGTTTAGTATAAAGCGGTATAATTATATATGAATTTAAAATTATCAAAATCTATGCATAAGAATTTAGAGCATTTAGGTTATACAAAACTAACACCCATTCAAGAGGCTTCTATTCCTATTATTTTAGAGAAAAAAGATTTAATAGCACAAGCAAAAACAGGAAGTGGCAAGAGTGCTGCTTTTGGAATAGGAGTAGTTGAGCAAATCAATATTAAACGCAATGGAGTAGCAGCTTTAATTTTAGCACCAACAAGAGAGTTGGCTGGGCAAATTACAAAAGAGATGCGACGCATCGCAAGAGCAAAGCAAAACTGCAAAGTTTTACTCCTTAGTGGAGGAGAATCGTTTGGCTATCAGCTAAGTTCATTAAAACATGAGGCTCATATAGTTGTTGGAACACCAGGGCGTGTATTAAAGCACTTAAAAAAAGGCTCACTAAAGATAGATAAATTAAATATTTTAGTGCTTGATGAAGCTGATAGAGTTTTAGATATGGGTTTTATTGAAGAGATTTCTAATATAATAAGTTTTTCTCCTAAATCTCGCCAGACTCTTCTATTTTCAGCAACTTTTAGTGATGAAGTATTAAATATTTCAAAAGAGTTTCAAAAGAGTGCTGTTAAAATAGAGATAAAAGAGAGTGAGCAACCTAGAGATATAAAAGAGTATTTTTATAAAGCCAGTATAGATAAAAAAGATACTCTTTTAAATATATTGGGCAAATATAAACCAAAATCATCAATAATTTTTATTAATCAAAAGTATCTATGTGATGAGATTGCCGATTTTTTATACCAAAATAGAATAGATGCAGTAGCTTTACATGGAGATATGGAGCAATTTGATAGAACCCAAACTCTAATAGAGTTTGCAAATGGCTCTGCTACAGTGCTTGTAGCAACTGATGTGGCAGCAAGAGGTGTAGATATTAAAGATGTGGAAATGGTTATAAATTATGATATTCCAAATAGCAAAGAGATATACACTCACCGAATAGGTAGAACTGCAAGAGCAGGTAAGAGCGGAGTAGCAGTTACAATTTTTAACAATACTCAAGAGCAAATTTTAAAAGATATTGCCTTGGAGTTTAAAGAGGGCTTGAGTATAGAGAAACAAGAGCCATTTAGCATAGAAGCAAAGTATAAAACAGTCTGTATTTATGGAGGTAGAAAAGATAAACTTAGAGCAGGAGATATCTTAGGCGCTTTAGCAAAAGATGCAAAAATAGACCCAAATGCAATTGGCAAAATCGATTTAGGAGATAGATTTACATATGTTGCAATAAATAATCAATTTATAGATAAAGCTTTTGAATATTTGCAAAATGGAAAAATAAAAAATATGAAATTTAGAGTGCAAAGAGTATAAATTAGCTTTAAAAGTAGCAAATTATTAAATTAATGTAACACATTTTATAGTGTTTTTAAAGTTAAAACATATATCTTTATAATCTATATCTCCATCTACTTGAATAAGTTTTAGGCTATTTGGTTCTATTGTTGTTGTATTAAATTTATTATGTTTACTTTGCAAAGTTGCAGGGAAATTGCTTGTGTTTAAAACCCAAAAATCTGTTGAGTCTGGTTTATTGCTTAACTCTTGTTTTACTCCCTCTGCTTTTGAACTTGCAATACCCTCTAGTATAAAAATATCGTGATAAAAAGAGTCTTCTACATCTTCATCTAAGAGTTCACCTTTGCTATTTCTTGAGAGAAAGGCTACTATATTTAGATTATCTCTACTCTTTTTATTTATAAGAGCATATAACTCTTTTTTATCTTTGATTTTATCCATATCTTTAAAACTATAATAAGAGTCTATATGAGCTTTCATTATTTTTCTCTCTAAAGCTTCAAATTGTTGATATTCGTGTGAAATTTTTTTATTATTTATATATTTTGAGAGCTTTAAACTAATAGCTCTAGCCCTTTTGGCTACTGGTTTATTTATAAAAGGGTCTATTTTATTATCTAAATTTATAAAGATATTAATAATAGAGTTAATTAAAGCACTAATTGAGTTTAAAAACTTAATAAAAGGATTTGAACTACCTAACTTATCTTCAAGCCAATTTAGTATAAAACTTAGAGCAAAAACCTCTAAAATTGGTGTTATCCAAGAGTCTATAATAAAAGAGAAAATATGCACAATAAGAGCTAAAAAAGCTTTACTTAAACCTATTACAAATACTTTAATCTCTGTAAATAGAAGCAAATTACTTAAATATCCGCTATGGTATGCAATATATCCAAAAGCTCCAAAGGTTATAATTGGCAAGGCTATATTTTTAAGTTTTGCTTTAAGGCTTAACTTTTTGTAGTAATTTGCTGTAATTAATATGCTATTTTTTAGAGGATTAATTAAGTTTTTCTCTAACCATTTTGCAAATATATTATCTAAAAACCACCTTTTAATAAGTAAAATAGTGCTATTTAATAGAGTTAAACTCTTTAAAAATGCAATAATTTTTAATTTTGAAGCCAAGAAAAAAGAGAGTATAGCACCCTTAAAAGCTACTGCAACTGCTACCATATAAGCTGATACAATCTCATAACTGTCTGGATAAAACTTATGTGCAATAGCAGCAATTAAAATAGGCACAAATATAGCAATAGCTGCAATATATCTTCTTTTCAATAAAATCCCTAGCTTTTGAATATAAATGGTATAATACATTAAAAAGCTTAAGGAATTAAAATGATAAAATATATACTTTTAATGGCTCTTTTTATATCATCTCTTTTTGGAGCTGTAAAGCCTTATAAAATTATAAATATATATAATAAAAAGAGTAAAAACGATATATCTATATGCTTTAGAGTAGATAGATATTTTGAAGATGTTAATGCCAACTCGCTAAAGCCATTTATTAGAGTTGAACCAATATCAAATTATAAAATTTTAGCAAATTACGACTCTGTTTGTATCAAAGGATTAAAGCCAGAGAGCAACTATACAATTACAATAAATAAAAATCTTCCTTTAGGCAAAGTAACACTAGATAAAAGCTATAAATTTAATAAAAAAACAGGTGATTACGCCCCATCTTTTTCCTTTAAAGAGAGTGGATATATTTTGCCAATAGTTGGAGATATTACTATACCTTTAGAGAGTAGAAATTTAAAAGAAGTTGAGGTATCTTTATATAGAATTAATAAAAACAACTTAATGCCAGTAGCAATAAATTATAACTATTTGCATGGAGGTATAAGCTATTATGATTTAAGTGATATTCAAAATAGAGATGGATACAAACTTTGGAGCAAAAGATTAAAACTAAATGGAGAAAAAAACAAAAAAGTTATAACTGCAATTCCAATTAATACAATGCTTAAAAAAGCAAAACCTGGCTTATATATTTTAGCTATTACTCCACTAGATAAAGATAAAAAAGCAGATATATATTATACAAAAACTCAATCATTTATTTTATCTGATATTGGACTATTTACAATGCAAGGTAGTAGAGCTTTACATATATATACCAAACACTTAAAAGATGCATCAATTTATAAAAATGTTAAACTTGAATTAAGAGCTAAAAATAATGAAGTATTAGCAACTACAGTTGCAAAAAATGGATATGCAGAGTTTAAAGCATCTTTGCTAAATGGCGTAGGTGGTATGTCGGCTAAAGCTATTTATGCTTATGGTAAAGATGGAGATTTTGCCATAATTGATATATCTAAGCCACCACTGGATTTAACTGATAGAGGAGATGGTGGCTTAGAGCCAATAGAGGGCTATAAAGCATTTATATTTAGCAATCGTGGCATATTTAAACCAAAAAGCACTATTACTTTTCATGCTTTAGTAAAAGATGAAAATCAAAAGATAGCATCTAATTTAAAAATAGTTTTTAAGCTAATTAATCCAGAGGGAAAAGATGTAGCTAAAAAACTTTTAAGTAGTGATAATTTAGGGCATATTGAGGGTAATTTTACACTATCAAAAGAGCCTGGTAGATACAAAATTGTGGCTCTTGCTCAAAACAAAAAACCAATAGGAGTTTTAAGTTTTAATGTAGAAGATTTTGTGCCACCTAAAATTGAAGTAGAGATAAAATCAAAGCCAAAAGAGTTAAAAGCATTAAAAAGTGCAACAGTAGAGTTAAAAGCAAAATATTTAACAGGCGAAGCTCTACCAAATGCAAAAGCTAGTTATATGCTAATTTTACACAATATTAAAGCACCTCTAAAGAGGTATGAAAATTACTTTTTTGGTAAAATTGATCAAAAGCAAACAAGAGAACATATTGCACAAGGTGAGCTTGTAGGAGATGAGAATGGCTTAATTAAAATTAAGATAAAAGGTATCAAAAAAAGCTCTTCTACAAAACCTTTGGCTCTGTATGTTAAAAGCGATGTTTTAGACCCAGGTGCTAGAGCAGTAACAAAAGGTGTAGATATATTTTTTGATGATAAAAAAGGGTATATTGGAGTAAAAGCAAAATTTGAAAATCAAGCTATAGATTTAAACTCTAAAGCTAGATTTTTAATTGTTTATATTGCTAATGGCAAAGAGAAAAAGAGTAATTTAAAATATAAATTAATAAAAGAAGAGAGCCACTGGAATTGGACAACAAGCAGTAGTGGTAATTGGAGATACTATGTAACATATGAAGATATAGGAGTTATAAAAAAAGGAGATATTACAACTGCTTTAGAGCCAGTTGAACTAGCCTTAGATAAGCTAGATTGGGGTAGTTATAGGCTTGAGATTAGTGATGAGTTTGGAGATATTACAAGCTATAGATTTAGCAGTGGTTATGAAGAGAGCAAAAGTAAAATTTCACCAGATAAGTTGCCAATTGCAATAGATAAAAAGAGTTACAAAGTTGGAGATAGTATAAAAGTTTTAATTAAACCAAAATTTAGTGGTCCATTAATTGTAAATATTGCTTCAAATAAGATTTTAGAGAGCAAAGAGCTTATTGCAAAAGCAAATAAGCCAATAGAGCTAGAGTTTAAAGCAAAAAAAGAGTGGGGAAGCTCTGTATATGTTTTGGCTACATCATTTAGAGCGCATAGTAAAAAGTTAGGAGCTTCTAGGGCAGTAGGATTGGCTCATCTATTAATTATTGATCCAAAAAGATATATAAATTTAGAGCTAAAGTGTAGCAAAGAGATTAAATCCAAAAGTAAATTAAATGTTGAGGTAATAGCTAAGGGTTCAAATATTAATAGTGCCAATATTGTTTTAATGGCAGTTGATAGAGCTGTTTTGAACTTAACAAACTATAAAGCACCAAACCCATATAAAGCCTTTTATAGCAAACAAAAACTTGGCATTAATATAAGAGATATCTATTCAGATTTAATAAAAAGCTATGGGCAACATGCAGAGTTTAGTGTTGGTGCTGATGAAGAGGAGCAGATAAACAAAGAGCCTGTAACGAACAATAGAAAAGTTTTTGCGCTATTTACTAAGGTAGTTAAATTTAAAGATAAAAGAGCCAAATTTATACTTGATATTCCAGATTATCAAGGTAAATTAGAGTTAATGGCTGTTGCTTGGAGTAGAGATGGTGTAGGTAGCACTCAAGGCAGTGTAGTTGTTAAAGATGATGTTTCACTAGAGCTATATATGCCAAAGTTTTTAAGTATAGGTGATAGTGCAAAAATTTTATTACAAACAAAATTTGACAAAAAAGCTCCAAAGGGAGATTATATCTTTAAAATTAGCACAAACGGGGTAGTTGATGCAAATCCTAAAGAGATAAAATATACTCTAAATAGCACCAAATCTCTATTGAGTCCAATAGTATTTAAAGCTCTAAAAGAGGGGAAAGCCACAATAAAAGTTGAAGCTATTAACAATAATAAAGTAGTATCAACAAGAGAGTTTAAATTAAGCACAAGAACGCCTTATCCAAAGAGTTATGTAAAAGAGGTTAATATCTTAAAAGCAAATTCACTTTTAGATATAAAAAGTTTAATAGATAGCAATAGTTGGCAAGATATTTATAATATCAAAGTAAAAGTAAGTAGCTCTCCTCTTATTGGAGTAAATAGTATTAAAAAGAGCTTAATATCATACTGTTGCAGATGTGCAGAGCAAACAACAAGCAGAGCTTTTGCCTTTTTAGATGATAAAGAGCAAAAAGAGTTAGTAAAAAGTGCAATAGAGAGATTATATGAACTCCAAAAATATGATGGTGGATTTGCTTTGTGGTTGGATTCAAAAGAGAGTATGTGGGTTAGTAGCTATGTATTAGATTTTTTAACAGAGGCTAAAAGAGAGGGCTTTAGCGTTAATAGCAAACGCCTATCAAGGGGCTTAGATTATTTGCAAAATCACTTAAGTAGATGGAGCAAAAACTCTCAAAAAGCAGAAGCTGATGCATATGCACTCTATGTTTTAGCTAAAAATAAGCGCCCTATGCTCTCTGAAATTGAGTATCATATTAATAATACAAATCCTGTAATTAAATCAGCAAGTGGATGGGCTAATTTAGCTAGTGCTTTGGCAGTTTTAGGCAGACAAACAGAGGCTAAAGAGATTTTTAAATTGGCTGTAAATAATTTAAAAGAGTATAGTAACTATTGGAGTAATTATGGTGGCGAATTAAGAGATAGAGCGCTTTTGGTAGTTTTAGCATCTAAGTATGGATTTAGAGATATTGCTAAGTTAGCTTATATTAATTTAGCACAAGAGGCAAAAGCCAAAGAGTATTTAAGCACTCAAGAGATGAGCCTTATTCTTCTTGCAGCTAAAAGTATTGATATTAAAAGCTCTAAATTAAATATTTTGGTTAATAAGAGAGTCTATAATGGGAAAGAGTTTAAAAAGAGTTTTAGTAACTTATCTAATTTGCCAAAGATTAAAAATATATCTAATAGCCAACTTTGGTATAGTATTTCATTTATAGCAACGCCTAAACCTAGTAGCTTTGATATGACACAAAATAGAGGCTTTAGTATTAAAAAAGAGTTTTTTGATACATTTGGTAAAAAGATAGATTTAAAAAATATAAAGCAAGGTAGTGAAATTGTAGTAGTTTTAAGTGGTAAAATTACCAACAGTGCTATAAAAAATCCTCTTATAATAGATCTTTTACCTGCTGGATTTGAGATTGAAAATCCAAATATTACTGGCTATGATATTACAACATCTCTAAAGTGGTTAAAAGATATTAGTAGTGCAGATAATCAAGAGTATAGAGATGATAGATATATATCTGCCCTAAAAGAGGGAGCAACTGGAGAGTTTAAGTTTGCATATGCACTAAGAGCAGTAACTAAGGGCAAATTTGCACTTGCTCCAACAACTATTAGCGATATGTATAAACTTCAATTTAGAGCATTTAGTAAAAATTCAACCTTTGTTGAGATAAAAGATGCAAAAGATATTAAAAAGCAAACTTTAAAAAGTAATACAGAAGCTAAAAATACCCAAAAAGAGGCTTTGGAGCTAAGTGATTATAAAGATATTTTTAATAGTCCTATAAAAGATATATCAAAATATACAACCCTTCAGTTAAATACCCTAAGAAATGCAATTTTTGCTTATGTTGGATTAGATTTTAGAGATAGTAATATAGAGTTATATAAAAAGTTTAGTAAATTTAAGTGGTATAAGCCATCTATAAAGAGTGGTGCTATTGCTTACTCTAAATTAACAACTTTGCAAAAAGATAATGTTGAGGCTCTCTTAAGGCAGGAGAAAAAGCGACTTGGTGGATTAACTCTTAGTGATTTTTATAGAGTCAATACTAAAGAGTTAGATAGCAGATATTTTAAGAGATACAATAAAAAAGAGTTAAAGATTTTAAGAAATTCATTAATTGCAAGATATGGATATATTTTTAAAAATAGAGAGTTGGATTTAATTTTCAAAAATTTACCTTGGTATAAAACAAACCCAAATATTGATACATCAACTATAATTGATAAAAAGCTAAATGCTACTCAAAGAGCAAATTTAGATACTATTTTAGAAGTTGAGAAAAGCTTGAGTGAATAGAGTAGTTTTTATTTTAAAAAAGAGTATTAGGCTATTTATGCTTTTAATGCTCTCATTCTTGTTGTTTTTTATATTTTTAGAGATTTTTTACCCTATTAAATTAACCCCTACTAAAGATTTATCAAGAGTTGTGCTAGATAGAAGTGGAAAGGTAGTTTATGCAACACTAAATAGCAAAGATAAGTGGCGATTTAGTGTTGATTTAAAAAAGATTGATTTAAACTATAAAAGAGTTCTTTTAAACTTTGAAGATAAGCGCTTTTATAAACATTGGGGAGTTGACTATTTAGCCTTACTTAGAGCTAGTTGGCAGTTAATTAAGTATGGGCATATAACCTCTGGTGGCTCTACTATTACAATGCAATTAGCAAGGCTTCTTGAGCCAAAAAGCAGAACTATTAGCTCAAAAATTATAGAGATTTTTAGAGCTTATCAGCTTGAGTTGCACTAT
>JAMONW010000187.1 GCA_027066355.1 Campylobacteraceae bacterium | reverse complement strand
AGTGCATACTTAACTTTAGCTCCTTATGGAGGAAATGTTGAGGGTATAGTTGCAGCTTCTATGCGATATTTTGGCAAAGCACCAAATGCGCTAACCCTAAGCCAAAGTGCCATATTAGTTTCAATCCCTCAATCACCTGAATTAAATAGACCAGATAGATACAAAAGTGCTACAAAAGAAGCCAGAGATAAAGTGCTTAAGAGAGCATATGAGGCTAAGATAATTAATAAAAGTAGCTACAACTTTGCAAAAAACTCTAAAATAGAGGCAAAAGTTTATAAATTTCCAAGATTTTCACCCCATTTAAGCCAAGAACTTCTAAAAAATAGCAAAGCTTTAGAGATAGAAAGCAGACTTAATTTGCCACTTCAAAATAGGCTAGAGATTTGGGCAAAAAATGTGGGAACTAATTTACCTAAAGGGGCAACTTTAGGGGTAATTGTTCTTAAAAATAGTAGTGGTGAAGTTTTGTCATATATTGGTTCATATGATATGTTTAATAAAGATATTTTGGGTTATATAGATATAAATAGAGCTATTCGTTCACCTGGTTCAATACTAAAGCCACTAATTTATGGAATGGCTTTAGAGAATGGAATAGTTGATGTAAATACTATTATAAAAGATAATCAGAGTCAATTTGGGGAGTATAGACCACACAATTTCTCTAAAAAGTATCATGATGAAGTTACTGTGGCTTATGCTTTGCAAAATTCACTAAATATTCCTGCTATAAAGGTGCTTCAAAAAGTTGGAGTAGATAACTTTTTAGATAGATTAAAAAATGGCTGTGGTAAAGTTATTTTGCCCAAAAAACAGGCTAATTTAACTGTGGCGCTTGGAGGACTTGGTATTAAAGCTGTGCAAATAGCTCAAATTTACTCTATTTTAGCTAATGGAGGAACTGGATATACTTTGCACTATCTAAAGGGACAAAAGGGTAAAAAAATTAAATTATTAAATAGTGATGCTGATGCTAAAGTTGTAGATATTTTAAGAGAAGCAGTTGCACCTAGAGGTTTTACTAATTTATCTGGATTTTTAGCTTATAAAACTGGAACAAGTTATGGATATAGGGATTTTTGGAGTGCTGTTTTTTCAAAAGAGATAACAGTTGTTGTTTTAGTTGCAAAAGCCAATAATTCATCCATAATAAAGAGTTCTGCAAGAGATATAGCCTTGCCTTTAGCTTTTGAAGTAATGAGTTTTGTTAAGAGTTATATTCCTCACAATAGCTGGAGCAGAGATAGCAAAATAAATACAAAAAGAGTCCCAAGTAATACTTTAAAGTATCTTTATAAACCAAAAGAAGAAGTCGAAAATTTTAAATTCTTATACCCAAAAGAGGGAGCAAAATTTCAAAGTGCTAGTTGTGAAGATGTAACAGTAGAGTTTAAGTTAAAAGGTGGCAAAAGCCCTTATATCTGGTATATAGACGGAAAAGAGAAAAAATTTAACAAATCAAGCATTAGATATAGTTTTAAAGAGGGTGCTCATACTATTAGCGCCATAGATAAAAGTGCAAAACAAGTAGTTGTTGATATTTGGGTAAATAGCCCAAATTGTAATTAATTAAAGCTAGTTTTTGGATGCTATTTACTCCTATTTTCAAGAAAAAATATAATCATTTTTCTCTTTATTTATTTACCCTTCTCTTAAACTTTTAGCTTATCTTTAAGTAGAGAGATATAATCACCATTAAGTAATTTTTATAGTGCTAGATATTAAAATAATTTTTGAGTAAATTTAAAAGCATAATAAATATATATTTCCATTAGACTTTATAATCCAAAATAGAGAAAACAAAATATTGCAAAGTTTAAAAGCAACTCAAATATAGAGTTAAAAGTTTTATATGATACAAAATTAGTTATTTTATTTATAAATAGTATTTTATTAGAAGTTTTTAACAAAGTAGAAAAATCCTCCAGAGGAGGATTAAACTATAGAAGTAAGTATCACTAATTAGTGGCTTACAGTTCTACAGTTAACTCTTTGCCAAGTATAGTAACCATTAGATACTTTAACTCTTTTAGTTACAGTGCTATATCTTGGTGGAGTTTTAAGCTCAACAGTTCTAGCTGGTTGAACAACAGTTTTAACTTGAACAGTTTTGTATTGTGCAGGAATTGGCACTTTTACAGTTTCTGCAGGTTTTACAAGAACTCTTTTTGTAACAGTTTTGTATTGTGCAGGAATTGGAACTCTTTTTGTTGTTGGAGGAGTTACCATAACTCTTTTTGTAACAGTTTTATATTTAGCTGGAACTTTTACAAGACAGTTAACATCTGTTACTCTACCACCATTTGCAATTGGAGTAGTTACACCTCTACCTCTTCTCCACTCAGTAGTTGCTGGAGATACTAAAACTTTAGAAGTAACAGTTTTATATCTTGCTGGAACTGGAACTAATTTATAACTAGCTGGTTTAACTAAAACTCTCTCAGTTGTAGTTTTATATACTGGCGGCTTACATACCAATTTATAACCAGGCTCTCTAACTAATTTTTTCTCAGTTTTATAACCATATTTAGCTGGAATAACTTTTAATTTAGCTCCACCTTCATCAACAGTTACTTTTTCTGTTTTTGTAGCATATTTAGGTGGAATATAAACTTTAGCATAACACTCACCTGGTTTTGCATTTGGCGGATATAAACCTAAATCTGCTGGTGCTGCTGCTTTTACTTTAGCTGATGAACCTGTTGATGCTGCCGCTTGTTGTGTACAACCACTAAATCCTAGTGCTGCAACTGCTGCAACTGCAAGAACAATACTTTTTCTTGTTAAACTCATTTCTTCTCCTTGTTGTTTTAATTAACTTAAATAAAAGTTAATTGATGTGTTTTACAAAGTAAGCATCATTTGATAACCTACATTTAATTTCTCTACTTAATATAAAGCAATTAAATGTAGGTTACCAAAACTTACTAACCTCATAATGTTTTACAATTTTAATCTATTTTGTTATATAAGTATCAATAAAATGACAAAATGCAATATTTTGTATTTTTATCAATACCTAAAAATAGAAAAAATCACTAAAATTTTATCATATTATATTTTTAAAGTCAAGGAAAGATTAAGTTATAGATGGTGGCCACAACAGGACTTGAACCTGTGACCACTACCATGTCAAGGTAGCGCTCTACCAACTGAGCTATGCGACCAAAGGGGAGAAATTATACCTAAATCAAACTTAACCTATTAATAAGTTTGATTTTGTGGTATTAAAATGTAAAATATTATGTTATTAAAATTAATTTTTATGATATATATTTTGCTATTGGCAAAAGAACTTCAGCCTCAAACACTTTACTAACTCTTCCTCCAAACTTATATTTGCCATCTTCAAACTCTAAATATAGCTCTTCACCACTTTTAGGATATACAGGGCTTATATCCTTTACTCTATTCTCTTTATGAGCCTTTACAAATGCCGCTGTAATACCCGTGCCACACGCCAAAGTTTCATCTTCAACTCCTCTTTCGTATGTGCGAACTCTTATGCAATCTTCATCTAAAAAGTAGATATTTACATTTGCATCATACTTCTCTCTAAGCTCTCTAGCCTCTTTTAAATTAAAATCATCAATTTTTTTTACCTCTGTTACCAAATGTGGCACTCCAGTATCAATTAACCACCAATTTTGTCCAAATTCCTCAATATCTTTTTCTAATATCTTTGGCTCTAGCATATCAGTTACACAGTAATCACCATTTACCATAACTTTTATCACACCAGCACCAGTTAAAAATTCTGATACTCCATTTACACTAATGCCATGCTCTATTGCATAGTGTGCTACCGCTCTTGTTGCATTACCACACATATTAGCAATACTGCCATCACTATTATAAAACTCCCACTCAAAGTCATAATCTGGATGAGGAGTTAAAACAACCAACCCATCTGCCCCCACGCCCTCATGGCGATTGCATAAAATTCTTGCCAACTCATTGCGCTCCTTTTTTTGGGAACTATGAAATATAACAAAATCATTTCCACTTGCATTATATTTAGTAACTTGCATTTAATATCTCCTCTTTTACTCGTTCACACTCATTTTGTAGATGTTTTAAATCTTTGCTATTATCTATTAAAAATGTGGCTTTATCTCTTTTGTTATCTATTGGAAGTTGAGCATTTATGCGCTTTATAGCTTCTTCTTTACTAAAGCCCTCTCTTTGCATTAACCTTTCTAGCTGTATCTCTTTTGGTGCATAAACAACAATTACTCTATCTATATTATATATACCATCTCTCTCAAAAAAGAGTGGTATATCTATTAGATAGGGTTTATTAAAGCCCTCTTGCAATTTTGCTTGTGCTAATATTTTATCTCTTATTTTTGGATGCACTATTGCTTCTAACTCTAAGCGCTTCTCTTTATTGTCAAAAATTAAAGAGCCAAGTTTTTTCCTATTTACTATGCCATCTTCTATATATTCATCTCCAAATACTTTGGCAATCTCATTTATTGACTTATCTAAAATTTGATGAGCAATTTTATCTGCATCAATTATTTTAAAACCATATAGTTGCATCAATGAACTAACTGTGCTTTTTCCAGTTGCAATTCCACCTGTTAAAACAATAGCATTTTTTAACATTATCTTTTAATTATCCCTAAATACTCTTTGTAAATATTTGTAGGCATTTGGAATGATGCAATTGAAATATCGCTATTGTAATAAGCAAATCCATCTGTTAAATCTGCCCTTTGTAAATTAATATCTGCTGTTGGATGATAGAATCTACTTGCCAACATTAAATAGTCGCTTGTTATAATCTCTCCATTGGTTGCTTTTTCATATCTATAAGGCATAACAATTGGATATATTGCACCTGCTACTTTAAACTCTTTTGTTGCTTCATCTTTTTTTGTAAAGATATTGCTCATCTCTATAGCTACAACACCTTTGCTATCTAAAAGCTTTGTTAACTCTATCCAAAACTCTCTATTTGCTGTAAATTTAGGTGTAGAAACAATTGCAATATCAAACTTTTTTGCACCAAGAGTCTTTAAATTCTCAATTATATCACTACCATCTATGTAGATGGTTTCTGCAATTGTATTATACTTTTCAAGCTCTCTACCTATCCTTTTAGCACCATTAATCACTAATACCCTCTTTGGATTAGCATGAGTATTTATTGCAGTATGTGTTAACATTTCACTTTTTATATAATCTAAATTTTCCACTTTATAAACCTTTATAAACTTTTTTTAAATAACTTTATTATAATAAACAAAAATAGTCAAATAAAATAACTAAAAATAGCTTAAATTTTATAATATATGGTAGATTATACATATTTTAGTCAATTAACTCTATTATATTTTATCAAAAAATAACAATTAATATTTTTCTAAATTTTAATTTTAAAATAAACAAAGATTCTAATTAAGATTTTATGTTATAATTTGAGCCAAATAATCCATTAAAATTATAGTAATATGGATTAACTTTTTTTTAAAGGTATCTAATGAAAGGTATTATTTTAGCAGGTGGTAGTGGGACAAGACTATATCCAATTACCAAAGGAATTAGTAAACAGTTAGCTCCAATTTATGATAAGCCTATGATTTATTATCCACTCTCTATTTTAATGTTAAGTGGAATTAGAGAGATTTTAATAATATCTACACCTACTGATTTACCAAGGTTTAAAGAGCTTTTGGGTGATGGAAAAGATATTGGGTTAGAGTTTTCATATGTAGAACAACCAAGTCCTGATGGCTTAGCACAAGCTTTTTTGCTTGGAGAAGAGTTTATTGGTGATGATGATGTTTGCTTAATATTGGGTGATAATATCTTTTATGGGCAAGGTATGACAAATCTTTTGGCACAATCAGTCAAAAATGCAAAAGAGGAAAATAGTGCAACAGTTTTTGGATACTATGTAAAAGATCCTCAAAGATATGGTGTTGCAGAGTTTGATGAGAATGGAACAGTAATAAGTATAGAAGAGAAACCAAAAGAGCCAAAAAGTAACTATGCGGTAGTTGGTCTTTATTTTTATCCAAATGATGTTGTTAAAAAGGCAAAACTCGTTAAACCAAGTGATAGAGGTGAACTAGAAATTACCACACTAAATCAGCTATATTTAGATGAAAATCGATTAAAAGTAGAGCTTATGGGAAGAGGCTATGCATGGCTTGATACTGGGACACATGAGAGTTTGCTAGAGGCTTCTAACTTTATTCAAACAATCGAAAATCGCCAAGGTTTAAAGGTAGCTTGTATAGAGGAGATAGCTTATGAGATGGGATATATTAATAAAGATAAACTTTTAGAGTTAGCAAAGCCTCTTAGCAAAAATCAATATGGACAATATTTAATAAGAAGAGCCGAGCAAGGGCGTATAATAAAAGGATAAAGAGTGAGTAAAAAGAGTATTTTAGTAACTGGATGTGCAGGGTTTATTGGTAGCAATTTTGTTCCATATTTTTTAGAGAAGTATCCAGAGTATTTTGTAGTAAATTTAGATTTACTAACTTATGCTGGTAACTTAGATAACCTAAAAGAGGTAGAGGGTAATCCAAATTACAAATTTATAAAAGGTGATATTTGCAACCGTGAGCTTGTAGAGTTTATCTTTAATGAGTATGATATTAAAGGTGTTATTCACTTTGCAGCAGAGAGTCATGTTGATAACTCTATTAAAAACCCTGGTGTATTTGTGCAAACAAATGTAAATGGAACATTCACCCTATTAGATGTTGCATTTAAGCACTGGATGAATAAACCTTTTGAGTATAAAAAAGGCTATGAAAATTGCCGTTTTCATCACATCTCTACTGATGAAGTTTATGGAACTTTAAGTGATGACCCAAATGACCTATTTAGAGAGGATACTCCTTATGCTCCAAACTCTCCATACTCTGCAAGTAAAGCTAGTAGCGATATGATTGTTAGAAGCTATGTTGAAACTTATGGCTTAAATAGCGTTATTACTAATTGTTCAAACAATTATGGTCCAAAACAGCATGATGAAAAACTAATTCCAACAATTATAAGAAAAGCTCTTGCTGGAGAGAGTATCCCAATTTATGGTGATGGCAAAAATATTAGAGATTGGTTATATGTATTAGATCACTGCAAGGGTATAGATTTGGTTTATCATACAGGTAAAAAGGGTGAAGTTTATAATATTGGTGGTAGAAATGAACGCACTAATTTACAAATAGTAGATACAATAACCTCTATTTTAGATGAAAAAGTGCCACCAAAAAAACGCATAGGTAAAGATAGCTACAAAGAGTTAATAACTTTTGTAGAAGATAGAGCAGGACATGATAGACGCTATGCAATAGATGCTTCAAAACTAGAGAATGAGCTTGGCTGGAGAGCAGATGAAAACTTTGATACTGGTATTGTAAAGACTATAAATTGGTATCTTGAAAAATTTGGGATTTAATAAATTCCAAATATCATTTTAAAATATCAGAGGCTATAAATATATGTTAATCAAAGAGTATATAAACCACTTTATAAAGTTTAGTGAAGAGGAGTGGAGTGCCTTTTATGCTTTATTGCAAGAGGTAAATATTAAAAAGGGCGAACATATTTATAATGAGAGTGATATATTTAACTCTATTTACTTTATTAACAAAGGAGTAGTGCGTTCATATAAGCTAGAAGATGACGGAAAAGATTTTACTTGGTCATTTCATTGTTTAACAATGGATACCATAGAGCATAGAATGCTTATGGATGCAGTTGTGGTTGATTATGTTAGCTTTTCCAAAGAGGTTCCAGAAGTTTTAGCTTATGAAGCTTTAGCAGACTCTACACTTTTAAAAATTAGCAAAGAAGATTTAGAAAAGCTATACAAAAAGTATCCTATATGGGGTGAATTTGATAAGATATTAGCTCAAGAGGCTTATGCAACGCTAAGAGATAGAACACTAAGTTTACTTACAAAAGATGCAAAATCAAGACTACAAGAGCTTTTAAGTTACTACCCTTATGTCTTTAAAAAAGATGTAAAGATTGAGCATATAGCATCTTATTTGGGTATTACGAGACAAACACTTAATAGATTAAGATTAGAATTAGAAATTATCTAATCTCTATACTCTACATAAATTATGTAATAAATGTTCCACTAAAAATAGATAATTATGATATATTACAAAACCCAACTATATATTGGGCTTTAAATAGTAATTTTAAGGATATTAATATGAAAAGAGAGAAAGCTATATTAGCAGGTGGATGCTTTTGGGGTATGCAAGAGTTAATTAGAAAGCTGCCGGGTGTAATATCTACTAGAGTTGGATATACTGGTGGTGATGTAAAAAATGCAACTTATCGTAATCACGGAACTCATGCAGAAGCAGTTGAAGTTATATTTGATGCAGAAATTTTAACTTATGAAGAGCTTTTAAAGTTTTTCTTTAAAATTCACAATTCAACAACACCAAATAGACAAGGTAACGATGTTGGTTCATCTTATCGCTCTGAAATATTTTATACAAATTTAAAGCAAAAAGAGATAGCTAAAAGAGTTATTAAGATGATAGATAATGCTGGTGTGCTACCTGGAAAAATTGTAACTAAATTGAGCGAGGCTAGTGATTTTTGGGAAGCAGAACCAGAACATCAAGACTATCTACAACACTATCCAAATGGCTATACTTGCCATTTTATCAGAGAAGAGTGGAGTATTTAGGTTTTAATTAAAAAATAAGTCATATCAAACATAATATTTAAAAGGAATAAAAAATGAAAAAAGTATATCTATTAATAGCACTAAGTATGGTTATTTTTGCCAAAGAGCAAACTATTGTTCTTGGAGCAGGATGCTTTTGGGGTGTTGAGAAGAGTTTTGAAGAGTTAAAGGGTGTTAAAGATGTTGTAAGTGGTTATGCTGGTGGAGATTTTGAAAATCCAACTTATGGTAAAGTTTTAGCACATAGGCTATTTAAAAATAGAGAAAATCATGCAGAAACAGTCAAGGTAACTTATGATGACTCTATAATCTCAACTCGCAAAATTTTAGAACACTTTTGGGAACTACACGACCCAACCCAAAAAAACCGCCAAGGCAACGACTATGGTAATAATTATAGAAGTATTATTCTTTATACCAATAGTGAGCAAAAGCGTTTGGCTTATCAAACAAAAGAGGAGTTTCAAAAGCTTTTAAACAAAGCTGGATATGGCAAAATTACAACAGAGATTAAGCCACTAAAAAGATTTTATATGGCTGAAGAAAAGCATCAAGATTATCTAAAAAAACACCCTAGAGGCTACTGCCCAAACCATGCAACTGGTGTTAAGTTTAAAAAAGTAGCAAAAGAGCCAAAAAGCATAACACCACTTGGGGGTAAAGAGATTTTAGTAATTGATGCAAATGGTTGCCCATTTTGCCAAAAGTTTAAAAAAGATGTTGTTGATGGCTATAAAGGCACACTGCCACTAAGGGTTAGGCATTTTGAAAATATAAAAGGCTTTAAATTAAATGGAGATGTTGCAGGAACACCAACAATCTTGTTTATTGAAGATGGTAAAGAGATTGGGAGATATACAGGATACTTAAATCCAAAAGAGTTTTATGAAGCACTTGGAGCATTTAAAGTTGGGCAAAATAGCGAAGCATTTAAAGTGGCATTTGATAAAAAAACAGATAGACGCTTTTGCAAAAAGTATAAGCTGTTTGCACATACTCCAGATGGGGTATTTATAGATAAGTTTAGTGGAGATATTTTGTTTGACACAAAAGATAGATTTAACTCAGGTAGCGGATGGCTTAGCTTCTATAAGGCTGTTGGTGATAGTGTAGTTTTTAGAGAGGATAACTCTTATGGAATGCACAGAGTTGAAGTAATTGCTAAAAAAAGTGGCGCACACTTAGGGCATGTATTTCCAAGAGCTGATGGCAAAAAGCGTTTTTGTATTAATGCAACAGTTTTAGAGTTTGTGCCAAGAGATAAGTTGGTTAATGGTAATTAGGTTTTAGTGGTAGGTTTTAGGTTTTAGTTGGTAGTAGTTAGGTTTTAGTTTATGGTAAATAAAGTAGGCTTTGGAGGTGGGTGCCACTAGTGTATGGATGCACTTTTTAACTCTCTTAAAGGAGGGGTAAAAGTGTGCTTCAAGGATGGATTAGCTCTGCAAAAAGTTCTAACTTTAGTGAAGCTGTTATTGTAAATTTTAATAAAAATATTAT
>JAMONW010000186.1 GCA_027066355.1 Campylobacteraceae bacterium | reverse complement strand
TGGTAGCACAAGTGGAAGTGCAAATGCACATGGCAAAGATGATCATCAAGGAGATATGCATGGTAGCGCAAGTGGAAGTGCAAATGCACATGGCAAAGATGATCATGACAAAGGTGAACATAAAGGTTCAGACAAATAAAAAGAGCATTAATTTGCTCTTTTATCTATAAGAATTAACCCAATCTATAATCTCTCTATATCCAAGTAAGTAGTTTCTATCAACCTCTTTACCATTTTTAAATAGTATCATTGTTGGGGTGGTATAAATTTGATATTTGCTTACTGGATCACCCATTTGTCTAACATTGTAGCTTACAAAAAGTGCTTTATTACCTAACGCCCTTTTTGCTTTTTCAAAATTTGGTTTTAGCATTTGGCATCCTGGACAGTTTGGCTGCCAAAAATCTACCAAAACTAATTTGTGTGATTTTATGATTTTATCAAAATTATTTGCACTAATCTCTCTTGCAAATATAATTGAGCTTAAAAAAAGTATTGCTAAAACAATTTTTTTCATAAATCTCTCCTTTTTTACTGTTATTATAACATAAAAAAAGAGAAGTTATTGTGTAGTATAAGATATAGTTATAAATAACTCAAAAAATGTGATTAAAAATCATCAAAGTCTATACTATTTTTAGCATAATTTGTAACATTTGTTTCAAAGAAGTTCTGCTTTACTTCATTAAATCCTAAATGTTTATTAACTAATTTTTGCAAATATGTTTCTGGGCTTTTTGGGAATATTGCCTCTAGTCCAATTTTTTCTAATCTATCGTTTGCATAGTTATAAACGGTGCTTGTAATTAAATCTTCTCTAAGCCCCATAATAGAGTAGTTTTCAATTAAATACTTTCCATACTCTAGCTCAATATCAACAGCTTCAGTAATCATCTCATAGCTTTTATCAATTATTGATGCACTAATTTTATTCTCTTTTTGAAGGGTTTTATAGATATTTGCAAAGAGTGGCAGATGTGTATTTAACTCATCTCTACTAATAAATTTAATCATATCTCTAGCGCCTGGAACTTTATCACCAAGAGTATAAATGTAGCTAAATCCAAGCAAGAAGTAAATTCCTTCTAAATTTACACTAGCCATAGCAGATAATAGCATATCTTCAGCACTCTCTCCACTAATATATCTAGCAAATTGATCTGCAATTCTTTGATTTTTGCGCTTTAGGGCTTCGTTTGTTTTATATAGGTCAAAAACCTCATTTGAGTTACCAGCAGCATCTAGCAAAACTGCATAACTTTTAGAGTGGTTGACCTCTTGCATCATTTGCAAAGTTAGAGTAGATTTTACAATTTTATTTGTTGCAAGACGACGAAAGTCTGCTAAATACTCCTCTTGAGCCGAGTCATTAAAGCTAAGTTGTGCAAATGTTAATTTATATATCTCTTTTTCATTATCGCTAAGTTGCTCAAATGCCTTCTTTTCACCCGCAGTATTTACTTCACTTGGAAACCAAGTATTTGCATTCATCAAATCATATATATTACTGCTCCACTTATATTTTGGGCGGTTAAAATCAACAAAGCCAGTTGGTTTAGCACCATAAAGTGTTTCATCTAAAATTGCATCGCCATTTGGATTAAAGTAGTGTGTGCTTTCCATAAATATATCCTATTATTTTTTCTCTATTTTACTAATATTTTCTTAAAATTTTATGTTTTAAAATTAGGGTAAAACAATCTTAAAACATACTCCACTATCTTTATTAATTGCACTTAGCTTTCCTTTGTTATGCTCTTGAACAATAACTTTAGATATATAAAGCCCCAAGCCTGTGCCATTTTTATTGTTTTTTGTGCTAAAGTATAAATCAAATATATTAGGAAGTGTATCTTTATCAATTCCACCTCCATTATCACATATCTCAATAATATTTTTCTCACTACTTTTATATGTTTTTATAGATATTTTTCTACTTTTTATATTTTTCTCTGCAAAATTATCTATTGCATTTTTTAAAATATTTAAAATAACATGCATCATCTCATTTTTATATATGTAAACCTCTTGATTATTTTCATATGATATATCAATATCAATATTCTTATTTTTAATTGAAGTTTGTAAAATAGATAGAGCATTCTCAATTGGTTCAGTTAAAGCTACATATCTTTTCTTTCTATTTGGCTTAAAGAAGTTTCTAAAATCTTCAATTGTCTCAGATAAGCTCTCTAAATAGGAAAAAACATTATTGTGTTTTTGTTCTAATAATTTTAAAAACTCTTCTCTTTCATCTTTGTTATCAAAATTAAATTTTTTATTATCTAATTTTATTTGAATTGATAAAAGTGTGCTACTAATTGCACTTAGTGGTTGCCTCCACTGATGGGCTATAACGCTAAGCATTTGCCCCATTTGTGCCAATTTGCTTTGTTTTCTAAGAAGGGTATCTTTTGTAATGTTCTCTTGAACTTCATGCTCTATACGCTTTTGCAAAGCCCTGTTTTTTTCCTCTAGCTCTTTTGAGGTTTCAGCAATTAAAGTAGATAACGCTCTAAGGGTTAAATTCTCTTTAGGATGATTAATTTTTACAACCTGTGAGGAGTTGCTGCTCTTATCACTGTTATTGCTATTTTCGCTTAATGCAAGAATAGTCATAGTTTGATTTAACATCTCATTTTTATTTGCATCTCTATTTGAAAAAAACTCTCCATATGTAAAAAATCCACTAACTGTAGATAATTGAGATAAAACAGTTATCTCTTGGGCTATACAATCTTTCATTAAATTTAATCTTGCCATACATGAGTATATAAAAATTGTTTCAGAGTTATGCAAACTATTATCTTGTGCAATTTTATCACTATATTTAAGAATTGCTTCTATATTGCCATATCCAAAAGTGATAATATCGCCCTCTCTTAAATTGCCTCCAAAATAAAGTGCGCCATTTTTACCTTTTGCAATAACAGCTCTAGGGATTGTAAGAGAGCCTCTTTTTACCATCAATGGAAATTCAATACCAGTTTTTGGCAAAAGTTTTGTAACATCTTTACCTAAATATTTTTTATAAATATCAACAGCTTTTATACCATCAATTTCATAAACTAAATTTTTATCTGCTTTTGTTATTGTCATAGTTTTACCAATACTTTTCCACCCAAAACTAGCTTTGGTATGCACAATTAAATCTCTATTTTCTAAAATTGCTACCACTGCACCATTATTTTCTATACCATCTTGTGTAAATACTATAGTATTTTGAAAATTGTTATTATCACCAGCTAAACCACCAGATACTATTAACTCTTTATTATAATCTTCAAAACTTGCTAAATAATCATCACCATTTGTTTTTAATCCACCTGTAAAAGTAATTGCAACTTTAGGATTGTATTTATTAAATTGCTCAATTAAGTCTTTGCCCATAAAATAGCTATCGCTTCTAAATTTAGTATGAAATGTAGCAATTTTTGTTTTTTCAAAAATAGAAAAAGATAATATAGTAGAGTTTTTATAAACAATTCCCTCCATTATCTCTCCACTAGTTGTAGTTCCAATAATTTTGATATTTGGTATATGTTTTTTTATATTTACTATCAACTCTTTTATAAAATCAATATTGCAAATGCCTGTAAAAATCTGAAGCAATATATTTTTATCTTTATCTAAAGATTTTTTTTCAATAAAATTTTTAAGTTGGGAAGGGTCTTTATAAATTAAATTATAAGTTTTCACTAATTAATTCCTTAACTATTGCAATAATTCATACACTTTATATTATTTTAACATTAATTATTTATAAGTAGCTTTTAAGTGTATGATTTATATTTATTAAGATATATTGTATATTTTTTTAGTAACACAAATAAAAATTTTTTAAAATATTGCAAAATGTAAAGTATCACTTGACACTATATGATTATTGTGTTATAATTTCTAAAATTATCTAAAAAGGAGCAATTTATGGCGCTTAAGATGAAAGAGCTTGTAGAAAAAAGCAAAGAGGCAAAATCTACAATACTCTACTATATAAAAGAGGGGCTTTTGCCAGAGCCACAAAAGCCAAAACCAAATGTTCATCTATACGATGAGAGTTGTGTAGATAGAATTAAATTTATAAAATATCTTCAATCAACTTACAACTACTCAATTTCTGAAATAAAAGAGCTATTTAAAAACTCTAATATAGATAAGAATGAACCTTTTTTTATGATGGTTAGAGCATTAGAACTTGCAAATATCACTAAAAGTGGCAAATTTTTAACTCAAGAGGAGTTTATGAAAAAAGCAGATATCTCAAAAGAGCTTTTGCAAGAGTATATAGACAAAGGCTATATTTATAAACGAAAAGAGGGCTTTGGAGAGAAAGAAGTAGAGATTGTTTTAATAATTAAGCGTCTTAGAGCTTTAAATCTTGGTCATTTAATAGACTCTTATGTAAAAAGTGCAAAAGAGATTGCCCAAATAGAGATGGAAGTTTGGTCAAAACTATTTGAAGATAATAAGAGTGATACAATTTTAGAGCATAAACTCTCTTTTGATACAACTCTAAAGCTAAAACCATATATCTACAATATTCATACCTTGCAAAAATATTACCAAATAAAAGAGGAGCAAAAATGAAAAATCTATTTGCAATAACAGGCTTTTTAACCTACATAGTTATAGTTTTTTTAAATGCTATGACAGATTTGGGGCATAAAATAATTATTCAAAATACAATATTTAAAGCATACACAGGCAGTGAACTAATAATTTTAACTGCTATTGTAAATGCGTTAATTTTGCTACCATTTATATTTTTGTTTTCACCATCTGGATACTTAAGCGATAAATACCCAAAAACTTTAGTTATTAAGTGGGCAAGTGCTTTTGCAATTTTAATAACCCTTTTGATTACTTTTAGCTACTATATGGGGTGGTTTTGGGTGGCATTTGCTTTAACATTTATTCTAGCGGCCCAA
>JAMONW010000185.1 GCA_027066355.1 Campylobacteraceae bacterium | reverse complement strand
AAAAGTTGCAGGAACAAAAGTTTCATAATGACAATAGAGAATTTAACCAATATAATTGGTGGCACAATAATCAACCAACCAAAAGTTGCAAAGGTTGATGCAGCCACAATTTATCAATCTAAAGTTGAGCTTGGCGACTTGTTTTTTGCACTAAGTAGTGAAGATATTGTAAAAGCAGTAGAAAAAGGTGCTTATGCAGTAGTATTTGAAGGAGCTAACCCACAAATTACAGATAGTGAAATAGCTTATATAAAAGTTGATTCTATAAAAGATGCATCTATAAAATTTTTAAGATATATATTGGTGCAAAAAGAGAGTCAAATTTACTATTTTGAAGATATTGAAAGCTCTTTTTTAAAGCAGATAGTAAATAGAAAATCATCAATTTATACTATTTTAAGTAATAATTGGCAAAAAAGTTTTGAAACAATATTAAACTCAAATTATGAAATTTATATAACTATAAATAAAGAAGATGCCTCTGCTCTATCTCCAAACTATAAAATTTTAACTAAAGAGGCAAGTGGATATATAATTTCAGACTCTTTGCTCAAGACTACTTTTAAAATTGAAAAATATATCTATCAAAATATGGATATTGCACCATTTTTTGTAGATAACTTAAAAAAAGTTGTAGCTTTTTGCAAAGATAATGATATTGAGTATGATATAAATAGGATTAAATATACAAGTGAATTTAAGCCATATTATGTAGATAAAAAATTAAATTTATCACAAAAAGGCTCAACTGAGCAAGTATTAATTTTTGTAAACTCAACTAAAATTGTTGATAAATCAATTAAGTATTTAAGATTGCAAAGTAAGTGGATAAAAAGTATTGTTTTAACTCCACCAAAAATAAAGTTAGAAACAATAGAGAGAGCAACTTGGTATAAAACTCCACAAGAGGCAAAGGAGATTTTATTGAATAATCACTTTAATTATGCATTTTGCTATAAGCTAGAGCCAAAAGAGATAATTAATATTAACGGAGAAGATGGTTTAACACTATTTTAATCTAAGTTTTTTAACAATATCTCTTGGGTTGGATAGGCAAACTCTAGCTCTGATGCTTCTACTATTTCTACTATTTTTTTAATAATATCTTGCTTTACTCTTAGCCACTCTTCCCAATTTACAGATATTGAAAATGCATAAACTAATATACTTAAAGAGTATTTATCTATACTATCAAGATATACCATTAGAGTTCTTCTTACACCATATTTATCTTCTATATTAAATAAACCATCTTCAAAAATTGTAGTCATCTTTTTTAAATATTTTATTTTATTTAAGTTTACAATATCTGGATGGGAGTGTAGCATTTCATAAATTTCATGAATTACTCTATCTATCTCTACAGTATTAGCAGTAAATTTAATTGGTAGATAAAACTTTATTCTACGCCCAATTACTCTTTTTGTCCAGTTTTTAACATAATCATTTGCTAAGCGCGAGTTTGGAATAGTTACCATCGCGTTATCAAAAGTTCTAATTTTTGTAGATGTTAAACCAATTTCTGTTACAAACCCTTCTATATCTCTTGTCTCAATCCAATCTCCTTGCCTGAAAGCATCTTCACTAACTAATCTAATAGAGTCAAAAAAGTTTACCAAGGTATCTTTAGCACTAAATCCAATAATTGCACCTCCAATTCCAAGTGATGTAATAAGAGCAGTAATATCAACTCCTAGTTTAGAAAAAATTAAAACAATTGCAACTAAAAATAGAACTATTTTTGAAATATTTAGAAGTAAATTAAAAAGTTCTCTTCTTGCTATCTTTTGACTTTTGATTTTGTTACGAATAGTAGCATAAATTAAATATTTTATTATCTCATAAATACTCCATAAAATCAACACTATTTTCACAACATATAATATAATATATATATCACTATTCTCATCAATTTTATATAATATAAATATTGCTTTTGTTAAAAAATGTAGATATAAAAAATATATAATAGGTTTAAAAATTTTATCGACTCTATAAAAAAGATATCTGTAGTAACTCTCTTTTCTCCTTTTAAATAGGTAAAATTTAAGAGGTTTTTTTAATAAATTTGCAACTATTTTTACAACAAATATTAAAGTAATATAGAGTATAAAATATAGTAATTCATAACTTTTCAAATTTAAGATTGAAAGAACTTTATTGATGATATTTACTGTTATATTCTCTATTGATTGATTTAATTTTTCCATTTTTTATTATAACATAGTTATCATATATTGCAATAATAATCAAAATTATCTATTTTAATACTTAAATATTTATAAAAAAATAATATTAATTTTATTTTTAAGTATTTGCTTATATTTTTTAAGTATCATTTAACAATCCATTTTAAAAATGGTGAAATTTTTAATACAGGAGAAGATATGAGTGTTTTTAGTAAAACTTTCAAAAGTGGTATTGTAGCATCTATGCTATTAGGAACGAGTGCATTTGCTATGGATTTTATTACAATTGGAACAGGTGGAGTAACAGGGGTTTACTATCCAACAGGTGGTGCAATTTGTAGAATGATGAATCAACACAAAAAAGATACAGGCATAAAATGCACCGTTGAATCAACTGGAGGTAGTGTATATAATATTAAAACAATTAAAGCTGGTGAGCTTGATTTTGGTATTGCACAATCAGATGTTGTATATCAAGCAGCTCATGGAGAGGGTAAATTTAAAGATGCTCCATACAAAGATTTAAGAGTTGTTATGTCTATTCACCCAGAGTTATTAACTCTTGCAGTTAGAAAAGATAGTGGTATTAAAAAATTCCAAGATTTAAAAGGAAAACATATAAATATTGGTAACCCAGGTAGTGGTAATGAAGCTACTGTAAAACTTCTTTTAAAAACTGACCCAGATGTAAGTTTAAAAGATATTAAAGCTGATGGTCTTAAATCTGCTGAGTGTCCAAATGCTCTTAAAGATAAAAAAATTGATGGTTACTTCTATATGGTAGGACACCCAACTGCAAACTTTAAAGATGCTGCAAATTCAACTGATATTGACTTAATTTCACTTGATAACTCAAAAGGTGCTCAAAAATTAGTAGAAGAGAAACCTTATTATGCTTGGGGAGTAATTCCTGCTGGTATGTATAAAGGAGTTGATCACGACACTAAAACATTTGGTGTAAAAGCAGTTTTAGTAACAAGCTCAAAAGCTAGTGAAAAAGCAGTTTATAATATGGTTAAATCTATCTTAGATAATTTTGATGCATTTAAAAAGCTTCACCCAGCTTATAAAAACTTAACAAAAGAGGATCTTTTAAAAGGATTTGATCACAAAATGATGCACCCAGGCGCTGTAAAAGCATTTAAAGAAGCTGGTGTTTTAAAATAATTTTTTTATAAATCTACTCCAAATTATTTTGGAGTAGCAACTACTTTTTTCTACAAAACAAAAGGAGACCCCTATGGCTTTTGAGAGTGATTTAAAAGAGGTCGAAAAAGAACTCAATAAAGATTTTCATGCTAATAAAAACTTAGAAGAAGAGATAATAACAGAACTTGAAGGGCAAAGAAACTTTAAAAGTGGTGCCTCTTATTGGCTTATTGCAATTATAGCATTTACTTGGTCTGTATATCAACTATATGTTACATACTACCCAGTAAATTCTACAATTGTAAGAAGTGTGCATTTGGCTTTTGCATTAGTTTTGGCATATTTAATTTATCCAGCTAGAAAAACTCCAAAGAGTTTAGCTAAAATCTCTATAATTGATTATATTTTGGCAATTGTTGGAGGAGCTGGAGCTGCATATATTGCATTAAATTATGTAGCTTTATCAAATCGTGTTGGTGATTATACTCAGTTGGATTTTACAATTGGTATAATTACTATGATAATTTTGCTAGAGGGTGGGCGCCGCGTAATTGGACTTGCTCTTAGTATTGTAGCTATTGTATTTTTAGCTTATGACTATTATGGCAAGTATCTTCCAGATTTAATTTCTCACAAAGGCGCGTCAGTTCACAAAATTGTATCTCAAATGTATTTAACAACAGAGGGTGTGTTTGGCGTTCCTCTTGGAGTTAGTGCTGGATTTGTATTTTTATTTGTGCTTTTTGGTGCTTTGCTTGAACGCGCAGGTGCTGGGGAGTATTTTATAAAATTAGCCTATGCTATGCTTGGTAAGTATAGTGGAGGACCAGCAAAAGCAAGTGTAGTTGCAAGTGGATTAACAGGAATTATTAGTGGTAGTTCAACTGCAAATGTTGTAACAACAGGTGTATTTACAATTCCACTTATGAAAAAGAGTGGATTTACAGCAGAAAAAGCAGCAGCAGTTGAAGTTGCAGCTTCTACAAATGGGCAGTTAATGCCACCAGTTATGGGAGCAGCTGCATTTATTATTGCTGAATTTCTTGGGCTTGGATATACAGATGTAATTATTGCTGCTGCAATTCCAGCAATTGTTAGCTATATGGGGCTTTTGTATATTGTGCATTTAGAGTCTAAAAAACTTGGTTTAGTTGGTGAAGATGCAAGTAAATTACCAAAAAAATGGGCAACTTTTGTTAGTGGTTTGCACTATTTAATTCCAGTTAGTTACTTAATGTATGTGCTTATAGTGCTAAGAGAATCTGCTCAATCAGCTGCTTTTAGTGCTATTTGGATGCTTATGGTAATTATGATACTCCAAAAACCATTTATTGCTTTTGCTATTGAAAAACGAGGTGCAACATTGCAAGATTTTAAAGATGGCTTTGTAGATATTTTCCATGGTATGGTAAATGGTGCAAAAGGGATGGTGCCAATTGCACTTGCTACTGCAATAGCAGGGATGGTTGTAGGTAGTATTACACTAACTGGAATTGGACAAGTGCTACTTGATGTAATTGAAACTCTATCAAATGGAAATATTTTGATAGTGCTTCTTTTAACTGCTATGATTTCTTTAATTTTAGGAATGGGGCTTCCAACAACTGCAAACTATATTGTTGTAGCTTCCCTTACTGCTCCTATTATGCTACAATTAGCGCATGATAACGG
>JAMONW010000184.1 GCA_027066355.1 Campylobacteraceae bacterium | reverse complement strand
TGCAACTATATAGTTTAATAGTGCAATTTGTAAATCATCAAAATTAAATTCATTACTAGGCAATACTATATATCTTAGCATATATAATCCTATTTTTTATTTTGATTATACACTAATATTTTTTAATAAAAAGATAGATTTGAAGAGTTTTTAGAAATAGCAACTAATTGTTGCTACCACCTGTTACGGTATTTACTACAGCACCACCAGCTGCACCTGCTACTTTAATTGTAGCTCCTGCCACACTACCTGCAACCGAAATTGGGGCAGTTACAATTTGTGTGCAACCAGTAATTGCAATTAATGCAGTTATAGCAATAAAAAGAGCTTTCATAAATTATGCTTTATAGTTTTTAATAGCTGTTTCTAAAATTTCAGCTGCCTCTTTTTTACCTTTGAAACCTGTTACTTTAACCCACTTATTTGGCTCAAGCATTTTATAAGTTTCAAAGAAATTTTTAATTTTATTTAAAGTATGCTCTGGTAAATCACTAATATCTTGAACTTCATTAAATGTTGGGTCAATTTTATGGTGAGGAACTGCTAACAATTTTTCATCTATTCCACTCTCATCTTCCATCAAAAGCACACCAATTAAGCGACACTTAATAAAACAACCTGGAACTAACGGATACTCACCCAAAACCAAAATATCAGCAGGATCACCATCATCACTTAATGTATTTGCAACAAATCCATAATTTGCAGGATAAAACATTGCAGAAAACATAACTCTATCAACTTCAATAGCACCACTCTCTTTATCTAATTCATACTTAATATTTGAGCCATAAGGCACTTCTATAATTGCTTTTACTTCATCTGGGCATTTACCAGCACCAATTTTACTAATATCCATTATCATCTCCATTATTTTTTTGCAATTTTAACATAATTTGGATTTTAAGTTAATAATGCGCCATACTTTTTAAGCTCTTTTCTTGCCTCTTTATACTCAGGATAAAATTTTTCTACCAAAGCCCAAAAATCTTTTGAGTGATTTTTATGCACAATATGGGCTAATTCATGAACTATTACATAATCACTGAGCCTTTGTGGCAACATTAAAAGACGACTATTTAAAGATATACTATTTTTATATGAGCAACTTCCCCATCTGCTTTTTGCTTTTCTAAAACTAAATTTACTTGCTTCTAAATTTGTTATCTTTTGCCAATAATAGACTCTTGAACTAAACTCTTTTGGGGCAAAAGTTTTATATATTAAATCTCTAATTAACTCTTTCTTTTGCTTGGTTAAATTAGATTTTAATTTTAACTCTATTGAATTATCTTTTAAATTAAAACTCTCTTTTTTTAAATTAGGATTAATCTCAATCTCTAAGGGTAGGGGAGTGCCTTTGTATAATATTTGTCCAAAATCTTCTAAAACAGGAGTTAAAATAGCAATTTTATATCTTTTTTCTATAATTTTGATATTTTTATTTAAAATATCTAATATATCTTTTTGAGTTAAAATAATATTGCATCTAACTTCTATTGCCTCTTTATTTACCTTAAAATATAAATGTTTCAAGCGTCTTTTTTTAGTAACTTGAACTTTTAATTTAGAGCCATTTACATCAACAAAAATTACTCTTCTCCAATACCATATTGAATTTTTTTACTATCTAAATATTTGATATATTTTTCAAACTCATCTTTTGCTTTTTGCTTATCCAAAGATGCAACAGAAATTGTAGCTCTTGAGCCATCGCTATAAATTTTTGGCAAAGATGAAACCTCAACACCCTCTGGTGCTTGGCTCATAAGCTCAATAAATTCATTCTCTCTGCAGTGTGCTGTTAGAGTATATCTATACTCTTTTTGTCCTTTATCTTTAAAGTATCTATTAATTACATACTCTACCATTGGATGGCTCATCTCTGGAAAGCCAGGCATAAAGAAAAATCTATCATCAAGTGAGAAACCTGGCATTTTATTTACAACATTTGGCAAGAGCTTTGCACCTTGAGGTAATTTTGCCATATTTATTGGATGTGGATATGCCCTATCACCAAGACGTTCTATAATTAACTTTTCAAACTCTTGGTTTGCATATAATTTTCCATCTCTTAGAGCTTTTGAGGCAGCCAACCTTGTATAATCATCTGGAGTAGAACCAATACCTCCAAAACTAAATAACACAGAATTAGGCAAAGTTGAAATATAGCCAATTGTAGAGGCAATTATCTCTGGAGTATCATCTATAATAAACGAACCTCCAAACTTTAAATTATTCTCTTTTAAAATATCACGCAAAAATTTAAAGTGCTTATCTTCTCTACGCCCATTTAATATCTCCGTCCCAATAATTAAAGCATAAAAAACTTCTCTTTGTTTTTTCATAATTAATCTTCTATATAATTCTTAAGTTTTCTACCAACTTTAGGGTGTTTTAGCTTTTTAATTGCGCTACTCTCAATTTGACGAACTCTCTCTCTTGTTACACTAAGCTCTTTACCTATCTCTTCTAGTGTTCTATCACTCTTATCTCCAAGCAATCCAAATCTCATTCTAACAACTGCTTGTTCTCTCTCGTTAAGCTGCTCTAACACCTCATCAATTTGGCGATTTAAGTCATCATTCATAACGGCATCTGTAGGACTAACCGCATTTGTATCTTCTATAAAATCGCCAAAGCGTCCATCATCTTCATCACCCACTGGTGCCTCTAGGCTTATTGGCTCTTTTGTAATTTTGATTACATTTTTAACTTTATCAACACTTAAGCCAACCTCTTTAGCAATAGTATCTAAATCTGGCTCTTTTCCACTCTCTTGAAGATGTTTTCTAATAATTTTATTAATACGGTTAATTGTTTCTATCATATGAATTGGTATTCTAATAGTTCTAGCCTGATCAGCAATTGCACGGCTAATTGCTTGGCGAATCCACCAAGTTGCATATGTAGAGAATTTATATCCTTTTTGATATTCAAACTTATCAACTGCTTTCATTAAACCAATATTACCCTCTTGAATTAAATCCAAAAATGGTAAACCACGGTTTGTATAACGCTTAGCAATAGAAACAACCAAACGCAAGTTAGATTTTGCCATTCTTGTTTTTGCTCTCTCGCTTTTGTTTTTACCTATTCTAATTTGTTGCAAAATCTCTTGCAATTTTTCAGGGTCTAGGTTAAAGCTATTTTTACTTGCCTCTTTTGTTTCAAAAAGCTTTTTTATTTGAACATATGTGCTTACCATTGTAGCCTCTGGCACTGCATTTATAATATCTTCTTTATTCATATGAATAATATTATCAAGTATTTTTTGATGCTCTGCTCTAAGTTGTTCATTAAATAGTTGTAATTTATACTCTAATTTTTTTAACTCTCTATCAAAAGAGTCATCACTCTTTAGTGCAGTTTCAATAGCTTTTACAAGCTCGTTAATTAATTTACTAGTAGGTCCAAGATTTAATAGTGCCTCTTTTAAAAGATGCTTCTTGTGTGCCATTTTTAAGTGTTGGTGAAAGATGGCATCTTCACTAGCATCTTCTTTTTCTAAAAGCTCATCAAATTTCTCTTTCTCTTTCATCCACTCTTTTTTAGCCTTTTCAAGAGCTTTGAACTTCTCAATTACTTGTTGGCTTCTTTTATCTAGCTTTGGTGCTTTTTTCTCACCATCTTCACTATCTTCTATATCTTCACTATCTTCTTCTGCTTCATCTTCAGATTCATCAGTATCATCAAAACTTTTAAAAAGCTCTTTTACTCTTCTTTCTCTATTTAACAAAGGCTCTTTATAGTTTAATATATAATCAATCAAATATGGCACAGAGCATATTGCATCAATTATAATATCTTCACCCTCTTCAATAGTTTGGCTTAACTCTACCTCTTCTTCTTTTGTAAGTAGTGGAATTTTTCCCATCTCTCTTAGATACATTCTAACAGGTGAATCACTTCTACTCCACTCTAAAAGCTCTTTATCTTTTGTTATATCAAATTCATCTTCTACTTCTGCTTCATAAGCTGCTTGTCTTTGAGCTTCTAACTTTTTATCTTGTTTACTATTCATATGCTTAGCATACTCAGAAGCAGAAACAATATTAATACCACTCTTTTTAGCTAAAGATTTAATCTTTTTAGCTTGAGCTGCTGTTGGAGCTTTTTCAAAAGGTTTAACTACATTTTCAAATGTTGCCATAGAGTTCTTTTTAAGTTTGCTAAACTCTTTAGTAATAATATCAATTGGATCTTTTTTCTTTTTAGTCGATTTTTTAGTAGGCATTTGGGGGTTGCTCCTAGATATTTTTGTATGTTTTTGTTGAGGCATATATTATACCGAAATTTTTAGAAGAACAACTAAAATTACTAATATTTTTTTAAAAAAGTTTAAATTTTGATAAATTATAAAATTTGGGTATAATCGCGTAAAATTTTATAACTAAGGATATTTTGTGAGAGGCAAAGTTTGGAAATTTGGTAAAAACATTGATACTGATATTATCATTGCAGCAAGATACTTAAATACAAGCGACCCAAAAGAGTTGGCAAAACATATTATGGAAGATGCCGACCCAGAGTTTACTAAGAAGATGCAACCTGGCGATATTATAGTAGCAGATGAGAATTTTGGTTGTGGAAGCAGCAGAGAACATGCTCCAATTGCACTTAAAGAGGCAGGAGTTGCTGCTGTAATTGCTCCAACATTTGCAAGAATTTTTTATAGAAATGCCTTTAATATGGGTTTACCTATATTTGAGTTAAAAGAGATAGATGAAATTAATGAAGGCGATACCATAAAAATAGATATGGATAGTGGAGAAGTTATAAATGAAACCACAGGCAAAAGCTACAAATTTACACCAATTCCAGAGTTTATGCAAGAGTTAGTAAATGTTGGTGGTTTAATAGATTATGCAAAAAAAGAGATAGCAAAATAATTAGGAGTTATATTATATGAATAAAGTGTATAAAATAGGTATTATAAAAGGTGATGGCATAGGGGCTGAAATTGTAGATGAAGCCATTAATGTTTTAGACGCAGTTTCTTCAAAGTTTG
>JAMONW010000183.1 GCA_027066355.1 Campylobacteraceae bacterium | reverse complement strand
ACTTTTTAATTCTATCAAATGTGCTTTCAAATATATTTTTGTGTGGTTTGCTATCTATTCCAAAGCTATCTTGAAGTTTTTCAATTAACTCTTTTTGCTCTTTACTTAATTTAGTAGGATATATTATCTTAATTTGTGCAATAAATCTACCTCTATGGCTTGGATGGTTAACATTTGGAACACCTTTTCCTCTAAATACAAAATGCTCTTTATCTTTTATTTTTGGATTTAACTTAATTGATAATTCACCCTCAAGTGATGGAACTTTTATCTCTTCTGAAAGTAGTATTTGAGTAAAAAACACTGGAACTTCAATATATATATCATCTCCATCCCTAATAAATTGTTCATCATCTTCAATATCAAAATGAACATATAAATCTCCTCTATGTCCACTATTTGATATATTTCCTTTAGCAGGAACTCTAAGTCTGTTGCCAATATTTACACCTGCTGGAATTTTTACAGTTACAACTTCTTCTTTATCAATGCCTCCAATGCCCCTACAAGTTGTGCAGCTCTCTTTTGCACTTTTACCTTTTCCATGACATTTTGGACACTCTTGAGCAAAAGTCATAAAGCCTTGTCGCATCATAACTTGTCCATGACCTTTACAGTAATCACATATATCAAATTTACCATCTTTTGCCCCAGTGCCTTTACAATCACTACAAGGCTCTTTATAGATAATTTCAATCTCTTTTTCACAGCCAAAAATAGCTTCATTAAAAGCTAAAGTTATCTCTAGTTCAATATCTAAATTATATGGCATTTGTGATGCTCTATTTGCTCCTCTATTGCTTGAACCAAAGCCAAAGTTTTCACCAAACATAGAGTTGAAAATATCCATAATATCATCCATACTAGCAGAACTAAAGCCACCAGCTCCTGAGCCACCTTTTAAGCCATCTTTACCATACATATCATAAATTCTTCTTTTTTCTTCATCACTCAAGATGGCATAAGCTTCATTAATAATTTTAAACTTCTCTTCAGCCTCTTTATCTCCTTGATTTTTATCTGGATGGTATTTTAGTGCCAATTTTCTATAAGCTTTTTTAATTTCTGTTGTTGTTGCATCTTTTGAAACTTTTAAAACTTCGTAGTAACAAAGTTCTTCCATATTTAAAACCTTTTATCTCTAATTTTTTGCGTAATTTTATCACAATATGTATATAATAATGGCAAAAAGTTAAGGAATTTTTATGGTAACTCATATTGTAATGATTAAGTTTAAAGAAAATACGCCAAATGAAAAAGTTTTAGAAATAAAAAAAGATATAGAAAATTTAAAAGATTTTATCAAAGAGATTCAATCTATGGAAGTTGGTTTAAATTTTGCAAATGAAGATAGAGCTATGGATTTAGTGTTAATATCTAAGTTTAATTCAAAAGATGATTTGAATAGCTATGCGATAAATTCAACTCATAAAGAAGTTATAAATAAAATAAAAGAAGTAGCAGAATATACAAAAGTAGTTGATTACGAAAATGAATAAATTAGAACCCTTTAAAAATTTAGTAGAAGCTTTCAATTCACTACCTGGAATTGGTGAAAAAAGTGCTTTAAAATTGGCTTATCATATTGTTACTAATGGCTCATATGATGGTATAAAACTCTCTCATGCAATAGAGAGAGCAGTAGAGTCTATTCATAGATGCAAAAAGTGCCACAATTTAAGTGAAGATGAGTTATGCCACATATGTAGCGATACAATGAGAAATCAAGAAAAGATATGCTTGGTTGAAAGCGCAAAAGATATTTTAACAATAGAAAAATTAGGACAATATGATGGTCTATACTATGTATTAAGTGATATTGATACATTTGATTTAGTTCACCTAAGAGATGCTCTAAAAGGAGTAAAAGAGTTAATTTTTGCTTTTGCTCCATCAATTGCAAGTGATACAATGATGCTATATTTAGAGAGTCAGCTAGAAGACTTAAACCTAAAATTTACCAAAATAGCCCAAGGTGTTCCAACAGGAGTAAGCTTAGAAAATATAGACACCCTCTCACTTGCAAAAGCAATTGAAGATAGAGTATCTATTTAACCAACAAGCAAAACAATAACCTAAAACTTAACACCTAAAAATTAACCCTCTCTCCATCAATAAATATTGCATCTGCTTGATTGCAATTTATAATTGATTGCAAGGCTATAGAGCCATCTGATGTATTGGCTAAATCATCTGGTAGGGTAAAAATTGCAAAATCTGCAAAATACTCTTTTTCTATTTTGCCTACTTTAATATCAAGAGCTTTACTTGCATTTGTGGTAACTGCATTTATTAAATTTAGAGCTAACTCTTTTGGCTCTATTTCAGTATGCATAATTAGAGCGCTTTTTAGTTCATCTAAAATTGAGAGTGAGTAGTTTGAGCTTAAGCCATCTGTTCCTAAAAGAAGATTTTTTACACTATTTATATCTAATTTCCCACAATTTAAAAGTCGGTTTGAGCGAGGGCAGTGAATTACGCTTGAATTTGAACTATTAATTTGCTCAATCTCCTCTTTTTTCGCTTGTGTGCAGTGTGTAAATAAAGTTTTTTGCTCTTTAAAAGCACTTAAAAAGCCCTCAATTGAATTAACAGGGCTTGAAGTTTTAAAGAAGTTTTCAAATAACTCTTTAAAATCTCCTTTTGCCTCTTCTAGCCACTCTCGCTCGGCTTTACTCTCTAAAAAGTGTGCTGTTAGCATTAAATTTTGCTCTTTTACTATTTTTATAACTTCTCTAAGTAAAATTGGATGCACAGAGTAGGGTGAGTGTATTGCTACTGCTGGATAAAATTTATCATCTGCAATATCTTGCGACTCTTTAAGGCGCATTTTAAAATCGTTAAATAGAGCATCTACCATAGCAGGAGATGAGCCTATAACTTCATTAAAATATACTACTCTTTGTGGAGCATTTTTACACGCTTCTAAATCGGCTCCAAAGCTTGAGATTGCGCCAAATGTTGTAACACCACTTTTTAGCATTTGAGAAATTGCACTATTTAACTTCTCTTTTGTTAACTCTTTTACTAATGTATCTCTATTTTCAAATACGCTATATAGCCACTCTATAAAGCTTCCATACTTTAGTGTTGCACTATTTGCACTAAACTCTAAATGGGTGTGTGGATTTATAAACCCAGGATATATTACACTATTGCCACTAAAGTTTGTAACTTTAGCATTTGGAGATATTTTTAATAGATTCTTTTTGCTATTAATTGCTATTATCTTTTTATCAAACAATACTGCTTTATCTTTTAGGTATGAACCCTCTACAAATAGATATTTTGCTTCTAATATTTTTGCCATTTAAACCTTCTCTTATTACACTTTTTATAGAATTATAGCAAATTTAAAAATAAAGGTAGATTTTATGAAAATAGTAGTTATTCAAGGACCAAACTTAAATATGCTAGGTGTTAGAGAACAACACATTTACGGACCAATGAAATTAGAAGACATTCATGCACAAATGAAAAATTTTGCAGAGCAAAATGGTGTAGAGATTGAGTTTTTTCAAAGCAACTTAGAGGGTGAAATTGTAGATAAAATTCAAGAGTGTTTAGGTGATGCTGATGGCATTATTATTAATCCAGCTGCTTATTCACATACTTCAATTGCAATTAGAGATGCTCTATCAGCTGTTGAAATTCCTGCAATTGAGGTGCATTTAAGCAATATTCATGCAAGAGAAGATTTTAGAAAAAAATCAATTACTGCAGAGGTTAGTGCAGGAGTAATCGCTGGTATGGGACCGTTTGGATACCACTTGGCAATGGTTGGAATGATTCAAATTATGCAAGAGATTAAAGCTATGCAAGATGCTCAACAAGAGCAAGAGGCTTAATGAATTATATTGTTTTTAAAAACGAAAACGCACTCTACTATGAGTGTGGATATAGCTGTGATAATGCTCTTTTTCTTAAGCTTGGTAAAGAGAGTTTTTTTATAACTGATGGACGCTATGAACTTGATGCAAAAGAGTCAATAAAAGATTCTAAAGTATTAATTACAAACTCTTTACTTGATGAGTTGGCTAAAATTTTAAAAAAGAGTAAAATTAAAAAAATCACAATTGACCCAATACATTGGGATATTGAGAGTTTTAATAAACTTAAAGAGCAAGTTCCTACAAAAATTAAATTTTTAGCTAACTTTTCACACAAAAAGAGAATTATTAAGAGTTCAAATGAGATAAAAAAGCTTAAAAAAGCTGTTAGTATTGGTAAAAAAAGCTTTAAAGATATTGCTAGGGCTATAAGCAACTTAGAAGGCTCAAGTGAGTTGGATTTAAACTTTTTGGCTGAATCAATTTTGCGCGATTACGGAAGCTGTGACATTAGTTTTGAGCCAATTTTAGCTTTTGCTGAAAATGCAGCAAAACCTCATGCAATGCCTACAAAAAAAGAACTAAAAATTGGTGATTTGGTGCTTTTAGATGCTGGGGTTAAATATAAAAGATATTGTAGCGATAGAACAAGAACTGCCTATTTTAATGGAGATTTAGAGTTTAATATAAAGCAAAAATTTGCCTCTAAAAAGATACAAAAGGCTTATGATACTGTTTTAAAAGCACACGATGTTGCTATTAAAAAAGCTAAAAGTGGAATGAAAGCAAAGCAAATTGATAAATTAGCAAGAGATGTTATTGAGAAGGCTGGTTTTGGAAAATATTTTGTTCATTCAACAGGGCATGGAGTAGGGCTTGATATTCATGAAATGCCATACATCTCTAGTAAAAGTGATACAATTATAGAAGATGGTATGGTTTATACAATTGAACCTGGCATTTATATTGAGGGTGAATTTGGAATTAGAATTGAAGATATGGTTGTAATGCAAAATGGCAAAGCAAAAGTTTTATAGGTTATAATTTGTGGCACATATTTACAAAAAGCAAAAAGATAAAACGCAAATTATAAAAGGTGGGCTTTTTCCATTTGATACTAATAAATATAAATGTAAAAATGCAACTATTTTAATTGGAATTGGATGTAATTTAGGTAATTGTAAAAGAAGATTTAATCACCTTTTTTGG
>JAMONW010000182.1 GCA_027066355.1 Campylobacteraceae bacterium | reverse complement strand
AAAATTAGATATTAATTAATATTTATTCATATAAACACTTGTTTTTTTAAAAAAAATATTATATAATATAAAGAACAGATGAGCAATTTAAGGTATTAAATGATGACAAAGAGTGCATTTATGGAAGAAGTAGCAAGAAAAGAGAGAGAACATTTTATAAAAGAGATGGTTGCAAAAATTGACAACCAGTTTACACTAGAGTCAAATGTAAAAGAGGCTCTACTATCTGTTGACAGAGAGATTTTTGTTTCAGATATTTTTAAACACTTAGCATACAATTTAGATGCGTTACCAATGGATTCTCAACAATGGATAAGCTCTCCTCTTACAGTTGCTAAAATGACTCAATACCTTGAGCCTAACAGTAGTTGTGATTCTGTTTTAGAGATTGGGTGTGGCAGTGGCTATCAAGCAGCAGTTCTCTCAAAACTCTTTAGAAGAGTATTTACAATTGAGAGAATTGATTCTCTGCTTCAAGAGGCAAGAGCTAGATTTAAAGAGCTTGGAATTGATAATATCATATCAAAGTTTGATGATGGCACAAGAGGCTGGAGTGCATTTGCACCATTTGATAGAATAATATTCTCAGCCGCGCCAAAAGAGATACCACAAGTTCTATTTGAGCAATTAGCAGATGGTGGAATTTTGATTGCACCAGTAGAGGAGTATGGTTTACAAACCATTACAAGATACTACAAGCGTGGTAATAAAATAACAAGTGAAGTAATTGAAACTTGTTTTTTTGTGCCAGTCGTTGAGGGGAAAGAGTATTAATAGAAGGGAGCTGTAAAATGAGTAAATTAATTAAACCATCAGAGTATGCAAAGCAAAGTGGAATTTCAAGACAAGCAGTATATGCTAAAATAAAAAAAGGGCTTTTAAGGTCTAAAAAAGTTGATGGACAGATATTTATTGAACTTGACAGCTCTGTAAATATAAGAACAAAAAGTGAAGCACCTACAAATGGCTTTGTTCATAAAGATCTCTTAGCAGCAAAAGATGAAACAATTAAAATTTTAAAAGAGACAATAAATGATTTAAAAGCAACTAATAATTTAATAGTCGGAACACTTAAAGGTGAAGTTGACTTATTAAAAGAGGCTTTTGGAGAGATGCAACAACTCTATAGAACACAAATTAGCCATTTAAAAATAAATGAACCTGCAAAAATAGAGAAAAAAGATCACATAGATATAGTAGATGAAAAAAACTATATAGAGGTTAATGAGTTGGCAAAATCTCTAAATTTAGATAAAAAAGAGAGAAAAAGATTTAAAAAAGCCGCTAAAGAGCTTCAAGAGAGTGGAGATTTTAGATTTATAGAGATAGAAGATGATATTTATGCACTAAAGAGTGCAAGTTATGATGATTTCTTAGAAGCACTTAGGAGCTTAAAATAGATAAAGCTCTCTTAATTAAACTCCCTAATATTTATACTAATACTTCTTGTAATAAAATGCTTTTTCTTAATTTATAAATTATACTTTAAGGATTAGCTTCTAATTATTAATAAATTTTAACATAATTTGCATATTTAATTGAAATTATTTATAAGAAGCTACTTATTTTTATTATTTATATACTTTTTTAACATTTTTTAATCTTAAGCTCATTATCTAATAAAATATATAATACCGAAAAACGGATATAAAATAATGTATAAGACTTAACATAAACTTAATTAGATAAAATATTTTAAATAATTCCATAAAATGGTTACTTTTTTACATTTTGCAACAAAAAATTAAGTATTAGTTAAAAATAAAAATGTTAAAATAGTGCCATTAAATGGTAAAGGTTAAAAAATGAATAAAATAAGAAAAATAATATTTGCATCTTGCCCTCTAATTTTTTTAGGGTGCAATTTGGATCAAGGTAGTAGCAGTTATAGAAATGAAGAGATTGTTCATAATGAATATTACAATAAATTACAAGCCGACCCAGATTTTAAATTGAAAGTTCAAGATTTAGATTTGGATTATGATATTAAAAAAGAGAATGTTTGGTGTTATAGCTTAGCTAAAAATGATACAGACAGAGCCAAAACTCTTATAAGATATTTAAGAGAGGATATTCCTTTAGAGTGTGATGATGCAGATGCCTTAGTTGGACCATCACCTTGTGTAATTGACAGCAAAGAGCTTGACAAAGCTGCAAAAGAACACTCTGAAGATATGGCAGATAATGGTATGGTAACAGATGTAGGCTCTGATGGTTCAACTCCAAAAGAGAGAGCAAAAAGAGATGGCTATGATGGTAACTATGTAGTTGAAAAGGTTTTAGTTCAAGATGTTGGTGCAGGTGAGAGCATTCCTCATATGGTAGAAAAAGCGATGAAAAGTAGAAGTGGATTTTGCTCTATGGTGCTTGATAAAAAAGCACTTCACTTAAGCGTTGAGTATGCAAAAAAAGGTGATAAAGCATACTGGACATTTATGTATGGAGATGATAGAGATTAATAGTTAAAATTCAATATAGCACTCTTTGTGCTATTAGCTTACTATACCAAAAGGAAGAAGACATATTAATCCTTTAAATTTTTGAATGCATAATTTCATATTCTCCTTATATTTTCTTCTTTTATGGTATAGTATGCTAATAGCACAAAGGAGTATGAATGAAAATATTACTAACAGTTATATTATTAACTTTTACACTACTTTCAAACGAACTTAAATACTCAAAATCACCATATTTACTTCAGCATAAAGATAATCCTGTTAATTGGATGGAGTGGAGCAATAGGGCTTTTAAAAAAGCTAAAAAAGAGCATAAATTTATATTTTTATCTATTGGATATAGCACTTGTCATTGGTGTCATGTAATGGCAAGAGAGAGTTTTGAGCAAAAAGATGTTGCAAAAATCTTAAATAGATACTTTGTTTCTATAAAGGTTGACAAAGAGAGAAGAGTAGATATAGATAACTACTATCAACTTGGTTTTAGAGTAGTAAATCATAGAGGAGGAGGTTGGCCACTAACAGTAATTTTATTGCCAAATAAAAAACCTATATTTTTTGGAACTTATATTCCTAAAGATAACTTAATAGAGATATTGAAAGAGATAGTATCTACACCAAAATCAGAGCTAAATAAAATTGCACAAAATATCAATAAAGCTATACAAAATTATAAAAATGCAAAAGCCCCAATAGTAAAAATAAAAGATAGATTATTAGAAGTTGCTATTAAAAATATTGAGAGAAATTTTGATTATAAAAATGGCGGATTAGGCACAGCGCCAAAGTTTCCACAACCAGAAGCTATTAATTTACTATTAAATTCATATGCTTTAAATAGAGATAAAAAAGCTCTTAAATTAGCTACAAAAGCACTTGATGCAATGGCAAAAGGTGGAATATATGACCAAATAGAGGGTGGATTTTTTAGATATAGTGTTGATGCAAAGTGGCAAATACCTCACTTTGAAAAGATGCTATATACAAATGCAGAGTTAATATCGCTATATTCAAAAGCTTACAAAATTACAAAAAATAGGCTTTATGCAGAGGTTGTAAAGAACAGCATAGCAAATATAGATAAATATTTTGGTAAAAATGGATTATATTATAGCGCCTCAAATGCAGATAGTAAAAATGAAGATGGAGATGAGCAAGAGGGCTACTACTACATTTTTGAGTATGAAAAAGTATTAAATTTTTTAATAAAAAATGGTGTTAATAAAAGCAAGGCAAAAGAGGCACTTGATTATTTTGGAATTAGGCAAATGGGAAATTTTGAGGGTGGAGATTACTCTAATGCTACACTAAATGGCAAAATTGGAAAATTTACAAAAATAAAAAAGTTACTACAAAAATATAGAGCTAAAAAAAAGTATCCTTTTATTGATAAAAAGATAAATACAGCTTGGAATGCACTATATATTAAAGCTAAGTTTGATGCTTTAGTAGTGGATAAAAAGTATCAAAATGAGGCTATAAAATCTTTGGAGAGTTTACTGAAATTAATCTATAAAAATGGCAACTTATATCACCAAACACTCTTGCCATACAAAGCAACACAAAAAGCTCTCTTAGAGGATTACTCATTTTTAACAGATGCTTTAATATCAGCATATACAGCTACATTAGATAAAAAATATCTAAACTTAGCAAATAAATTTATGCAAAAAAGTATAAAGCAATTTTATAAAAATGGCGAGTGGTTTTATAGTAATAACAACTTTAAATCAAAAGCCTCTCTTGAAGATGGAAGCTACAAAAGCCCAAGCGCACAAGCTATAAAAAATGCAGTAGTTTTAATAGCACTTAATGGCGACTACTCAATGAGCAAAGTAGTAGATAAAACTTTTAAATTAAATTCAGCATACCTAAATAACGCTCCTAATTACTATGCTACTTTGCTTGATGCCTTAGTATTAAAGAAAAAAATATTAGTATTAAAAGCTAATAAAGAGAAACTTTTAAATATAGATTTTAATAGATATTTATATCCATATCTCTACAAAAAAGCTACAAAATATAATTTGTATCAAATATGTGGATTTCAAAGTTGCTTTAAAAGTTTTAAGAGTGAAAAAAATATTAAAAAAGAGTTAAAGAGTCTATTTTAACTCTTTAAATTTTAAGATAAAATAGCTTTTTTAATAAATGTTTTTTGTTTTAACTCTTTTAATTTACTTGTTAGTGCAACCCTTGATTTTATACAATCATAATTGCCATAAAGCAACTCTTGAGCCTCTTTGAGCAAAGTTGGAGAAAACATAAATAGCTCAACTGCTTCTAAAAGAGAGTTTATATATGCACAAGTGTATTCTTTTGGATACTCTTTTGCCAAAGTTTTATATATCTTCATTACCTCTTTGTGATAACGCTTACCTAAGCTTCTGCTTTTTGGACTTCTTGCATAATATTTGGCAATTTTATCAAGCCCTTTTGCAACTTTTGGCATATCTTCTAACTTAGTAATATTGTGAATATTAAAACTGCTATAACCAATATCTTTAGATTTAATTTTATGCCATGACAAAAGCTCTTTTGTGCGTTGTATAAACTCTTTATATCTTCTTAAAATTATAGGTGTAGTATTAATACTTAAAGCCTTTTTATAAAGAG
>JAMONW010000181.1 GCA_027066355.1 Campylobacteraceae bacterium | reverse complement strand
TTTAATATAATATTTATAATTGCTTGATAAGGATCTCCTGCATGATAGTGTTTATCTTGTGGAGTTACAAAGTCATAATCTTTTGGAATTTTATCTAAGTTGGAGCCATCTTTTTTCCAATTTTCATAGCTACTTGTTGCTTTAACATAAGTTTCTACAGATTCTCTAGCTAAATTATATGCAAACTCAGATGAATTTGAAAGTAATATTTTTGAAATAATAAAGTTATCATGATGATGTTTACCGCCATCTATTAAGGTATTTGTATTTGTATAAAACCAAATTGGATAACCATAATCCCACCAACTTAGAGTAAAATCTTTAGGATTTGATATTTTTTTTAGCTCATTTAATTGTTTAATTTCACTTTTTGTAAATACTGGCTGTATTGCTTTATTATATTGCCAAGCATGATAAATATTTGTATATAAAACTACTATAGATACAACTGCAATAATTAAAAATTTTTGCAATCTATCTTTTGTTAAAAAATTACTTAACTCATCTATTAAAAATACAAAAGCTAAAGCAAAAAAAGGTAAACCATATATTGTAAACCTAAGACCTCCCCAATGAGCAAAAATGCCAATGCCAATTAGTGGCAATGCAATTAAAAATTCTCTTTTTTTATAAATTAAATATAAATATCCAATAACTGCAAAAATAAATGCCAAATTAGAGCCAATTGTCCTACTTGCTACACTATTTATCTGACCATTAGCAAAAAAAGGTATTCCACTTGCTTCTGCAATTGTTTGATAAACACCAAAAAACTTCAAACCTTTTACATCTACCCCTTTATGTAGATATGTTTGAACTTTTCCATATATTGCTAAGAAAATATCACCAAAATACATTAATAATAAAAATGATATAACACTAAGTGCTATCAACTTTGTTCTATCTATATCTTTTTTATTTAATATTATATATAGCAAAATAACAAGTGATATACTAATTAATAAATTATACGGTGAAGTTATTGGTAGTGGTGATGCAGCAAGAAAAAGAAGTATTAATTTTTTAAGTGAATTATTACTTAACTTACTATCATATAATATATATATAGCATAAAAAATCAATAATGCATATATTACCATATGTGATGATTGATAAAAAAATGGAAAAACTACCAAAATTAAAGAGCTAATTAATACACTATTTAAGTTATCTTCATGAATACTTTTAAGCAAGTAATAAAATACCCACATCAAAAGCATAATTGCAAACATATCAGTATCATAATAACCTATCATTGTTCTATTATAATAACTCCATGCAATTGATGCAATTAATGCACTAAAAAAACCCCATGTTGTTTTTTTATAAAGATTGCCTATTAAGATTATAGGAAATACAATTATTGATGAAATAATAGCTGGTAAATAAAACATTACTGTTTCAAGAGAAAATGGTGTAATTTTAACTAAAATTGTTGTTAAAAATGTTAATCCTCTATCAAAAAAACCAGGAACTAAAGGCTCAAATTTATGCATCCCATAAAGCACCTTTTGAACACCACTTCCAAAAAAGTAACCATCATTGGTATTAATTATATAACTCCCATTCCATATAACTTCGGGATTTCCACTATATTGATAAACCCATAAATATCTAATTGCTAGTGAAAAAATGTATGCGAAAGCAAACATTATATATAAACTATTTTTATTTAATTCTTTCATTGTATTCCTATTTATGTTCAAATTCTGGCACTATATTTTTTAATTGTAATATTTTACTATTATTTGTTAAAAGTTTTACTATATCTTTATTTAATTTTTCTATATTATATTTAGTAGGCTTAGCAATAAATATAGATTGATATTTTGTTTCTGCATTTGCTTCATCAATTAATAGTTCTTCATATAATTTTTCACCAGCTCTAAGACCTGTGAATTTTATCTCAATATCATCTCTTCCACTAAGTTCTATCATTTTTTTAGCTAAATCTACTATTTTAATAGGTTCTCCCATATCTAATATAAATATTTCTCCACCTTTACCAATTGCTCCAGCTTGAAGCACCAAAGCACAAGCTTCTGGTATTAACATAAAATATCTTGTAATCTCTGGATGTGTAACTGTAATTGGTCCACCATTTTTAATTTGCTCTTTAAATTTTGGTATTACACTTCCACTACTTCCAAGCACATTACCAAAGCGAACGGCTACAATTTCTGTATCTTTAGACTCTACATTTTCTAAAGAAACTACGTTTTGAGCATATAACTCACAAACTCTTTTAGTAGCACCCATCACATTTGTTGGACGAACTGCTTTATCTGTTGAAATAAGCACAAATTTTTCTACATTATTTTCTATTGATAAATCAATTACATTTTTTGTGCCAATAATATTATTTAAAATTGCCTCTTCTATGTTCTCTTCACAAAGTGGCACATGCTTGTATGCAGCAGCGTGAAGAACAATTTGAGGTCTATACTCTTTAAATGTTTTTTCAAGTAAATCTTTATTTACAATACTTTGCATCACACACTCAAAATCAATTTTACCTTCACACTCTTGCTCAATTTTATATAAATTATATTCACTATGATCTAGTAAAATAAGCTTTTTGGCACTAAATTTTATACATTGGCGAACAAGTTCACTGCCAATACTTCCACCAGCCCCTGTAATTAAAATAGTTTTATTTTTAATAAAATTTGCAATTGCTTTTTTATCTAAATCTTTAGGATGTCTTGCAAGAAGATCTCTAACTGTTATGTCTTCAATTGTTTTTTGCTCATTGCTATCAAAATCTATAAATTTTTTAAGTTTTATAATATTTAACTCTTTTAATTTTTCAAAAACTACATTATAATCATACTCACTACTTACAATAGCACTTTTTATTCCATTGTAACTTCTCTTAACTTTATCAAAATCTAAAACATTAATGCCATTTATTTTAATTCCTTTAAACTCATCATTTAGTATTGCTATTGGGTAGTAATCACTATTTTTTAAAAGCACTCTTGTTATTTCATTTGCTTTTTCTGGACTTGCTACTACTAAAATTGGTTCTTTTAATGCTTGTTTATTAAAAAGTTCCAAATAAACTCTTTTACTCATTCTAAAAAGCAAAAAAAGCCCCAATGCAATAAAAAACTCAATTGCTATTGCAGAACGAGGAAAGCCAATAAATATATTATCCCACTGACTATATACTATTAATGTAAATATAATTGTTGAAGTAAACAGAAGATAAGTTAATTTTATAGCATCTTGAAAACTAAAAAATCTCCAAGAAGCTTGATATAATCCAGAAATATAAAATAAAATAAATCTAATTCCAAATAAAACTCCCCAAGCTTTATATATATCATCTATATACTGTCTAGGAATATCAAAATCAAATCTTAAAAGAAATGCAATATAAATTGCAATATAAGTAAAAATTATATCTGAAAATATATACATAAATGTTCTTTTTTTATTACCTGGTAAAAAAATATCAAAATTTAAAAATCTTATTTTTAATGTTTCTAAAATAATTTCAATATCAGTCAAAAACGACATCTTTTGAATATACTCTTTATAAAAAGCTATTTTTTTAGGCATTACTTTTTCTATATAAGCTTTTTCTTTATCATCATATTTAACAAGTTCTTCTTCTTCATTTCTATATCTAATTGCTGCAAAATCTGTTATGCCTGGTTTTACTTTTAAAATCTCTTTATAGTCATTTTCTTTTGCTTTAACATATTTCATTACTTCAGGTCTTGGACCAACTAAGCTCATATCACCCTTTAATACATTCAAAAGTTGTGGCAATTCGTCAATTTTTGTTTTTCGAATAATTTTTCCAATTTTGGTAATTCTTGGATCATCTTTACTTGTTACTAAAAGTCCTTTACCTTCTCTCATTGAGCGAAACTTATATAAATTAAACTCTCTAAAGCCCTGTCCTACTCTTTTTTGCACAAAAAATATAGGTCCTTTAGATGTTAATTTAATAACAATAGCAACTATAATAAAAAGTGGGCTTAAAAGCACTAAGCCAATAGCACTTGCAATAATATCAAAGACTCTTTTACCAAACTTTTTATACATACTTCTCTACAACCTCTTTTACACAATTTATTACATACTCTATTTCATCTTTACTCATATCTGGATAAATAGGTAGCGATAATGACTTTTCAAAAACCCTATTTGCCACTGGATAATCACTATTATTATATCCATATTTTTCTTTGTAGTATGTATGAAAATGCACAGGAATAAAGTGAACACTGCAACCTACCCCACGACTTTTTAGCTCTTCTATAACTTTATCTCTATTATCAACTTTTATAATAAATAGATGCCATGATGTTTCTCTATTATCTTTAATAACTGGCAACTCTATAGAGTTTATATCTTTAAATGCATTAATATACTCTTTTGCAATATTTGCTCTTTTATCTCTTAGCTCATACTGTTTTTTAAGTTGCACCAAACCAAGAGCTGCATTTATATCTGTAGAGTTGTATTTATTACCATTATCTACAATATCATACCTCCAAGCACCTTTAACAGTATATCTATCCCAAGCATCACGGCTAATACCATGAAGTCTATTTACTTTAATAGTTTTTGCAAACTCGCTACTATTTGTTGTTGCCATACCACCCTCTCCAGTAGAGAGTGTTTTTGTAGCATAAAAGCTAAAACAAGTTACATCTGTGCTATTTAGTGCGCCTATTGTTTTTCCTTTATAAGAGCTAGGCAATGCATGAGCAGCATCTTCTATAATATATAGTTTCTGGTTTTTAGTTTTTAGTTTTTGGTTTGCAATCTCATAAATCTCATCCATATCACAAGGCTGTCCTGCAAAATGCACTGGTATTATAGCTTTAGTCTTTGGTGTAATTAGTTCTTCAATTTTACTTACATCAATATTGTGAGTATCTTCTTCTATATCACAAAGAACAGGCTTTGCATTAAAGTATGTTACAACCTCAGCAGTTGCTACAAATGTATTTGTTGGCACTATTACCTCATCGCCCTCTTTTAAACCAATTGCTTTAAGTGCTAAATGAAGAGCCGCAGTCGCACTATTTAACATAACTGCCTCTTTACTTCTAACAAAGCTTTTA
>JAMONW010000180.1 GCA_027066355.1 Campylobacteraceae bacterium | reverse complement strand
GCTTTACCACCAGATTTCTCTGCAAAATACTCACCTACTGTCTTGCTATCATCCATAACAAATTTTTGGTCAAGTAAGCATTGCTCTTGATCTAGTGTTGTATTATCACTAATAAATCTAGCTAACATTCCAGGAATAATTCTATCCCAGATTTTCTCTGGTTTACCCTCTGCAGCTAATTTTGCTTCTATATCTTTTTTTGCTTGTTCTAAAACTTCATCAGTTAATTGCGCTCTTGAGATATATTGTGGAATATTCTTAAGTGGCTTTCCAAGTCTTGCCAACTCTTCATTCTCTTTCTCAATTGCTACAATTCTACCTTTTGTCTCTTCTGCAACAAATTCAGGATCAAAATCTTTATAAGATAGAGTCTTTGGATTCATAGCAGCTGCATGCATCGCAATCTCTTTTAACACAGGAGTCATAGCTTCTGCTACTTCTGCATTTTCACATTTTGCTTCAATAATTACACCATTTTGACTATTTGAGTGAACATAACCATTTACTGCGCTATTTTCATCACCTTTAATTAAAGCTGCTCTTCTAACAACAAGTTTTTCTCCAATAGTAGCAATTTGAAGTGCTAAAAACTCTTCAAATGGTTGTCCATTGATTTCACTTGCATTAATTGCATCTGCATCTTCTAACTCATTGTTAAATGCATGTTCAACAACGCTATTTAAAAGCTCTTTAAATTTATCATTTTGAGCAACAAAGTCAGTTTGAGAGTTAATCTCTACAATAACTGCTTTTTTACCATCAATTTTAACACCAATAGAACCCTCAGCTGCAGTTTTATTTGCTTTTTTAGCAGCCGCACCAATTCCTTGATCTCTTAGCCACTCTACAGCTTTATCCATATCTCCATCAGTTTCAGTTAATGCCTTTTTACAGTCCATCATACCTGCATCAGTCATCTCTCTTAATTTTTTAATATCTTTTGGTCCAAAATTTGCCATTTGTAATCTCCTTACTTTGCTGCTAATTCTTTAGCTTCTGCGATTGCTTCTTCTTTTACTTTAAACTCAGCTGCTTTCTCTTGGCTTAACTCTGCAATTTGTGCATATGTTGTAATACCAGCATTATAAAGTTTCTCTTGACCAACTTTACCAATACCTTTTAGTTTAGTTAAATCATCTTTTTGAGCCTCTTCTTTTGCTTCTGCTGCCTCTTTTGCTACCTCTTCTTTAACTTCAGCAACCTCTTCTTTGCTAACATTTGCAGCTTCTGCAGCTTCTTCAGAAATTCCAGCACTCTCAGTTCCCTCTTGCTCTTCTCCATTCTCTTCTGCTAAAAGTGCTTTACCCTCAATAATTGCATCTGCAACTTCTCTACAGAAAAGATTAATAGATCTAATTGCATCATCATTTCCAGGAATTGGATAATCAATTAAATCTGGATCACAGTTTGTATCTAGCGGAGCAATAATTTTCATACCCATTCTTCTTGCTTCTTTAATAGCAATATGCTCTTTAACAGCATCTATAACAAATAGCATATCTGGAGTTTTCTTTAAATCTCTATAACCCTCTAAATAGTTTAAAAGTTTCTCTTTTTTTCTTCTAAGCATAAGAGCTTCTTTTTTAGTTAAAAGATTAATTTGACCATTCTCTTCCATTTGCTCAATAATCTCTAGTTTTCTAATAGATTTTTTAATTGTTGGATAGTTTGTAAGCATACCACCTAGCCATCTTGTAGCAATATATGGCATACCACATCTTTGAGCATGTTCTTTAATTGCATTTCTAGCTTGTTTTTTTGTTCCTACAAATAGAACTGTTTTACCTTCAGCTGCTGCATCTCTAACAATATTATATGTATATTTAAAATATCTTAAAGTCTTTTGTAAGTCAATAATATAGATATTTTTTCTCTCACCAAAAATAAACTTTTTCATTTTTGGATTCCATCTTCTTGTTTGATGTCCAAAGTGAACACCGCACTCTAATAAATCTTTCATTGTTACCATAGGTAATCTCCTTGTATAATATGTTTTAATTTTGGTTTAATCCTCTGTAGCCCTTAACGCCTTAGCGCAACCAATTCAAGGAATAACTACATGTGTCTTTTTGCATAAGCAAATTAAACCGCGCGTATTATACCCAAATATTTTTTTAAATATCCTAATTTAAAGAGATAAATTACTTTTTTTTGCTTTTTTATAAAAATATGTAGTGTTTGTAAAATTTTGAGATTATCACTTCTCTAAGAGTGATAATTGTTTAAGTTTTTAAATTTGATACTAAATATAACAAAAGCAAGAGCTTAAGAGTAAACTACTCTTTTATCCTCTGCTTTTACTTCCTCTGTTATTAGAACTTCTGCTTCGGCTTCTGTTTCTATCTCTTCTACCACCAGAATTTCTTCTACGACCTCTTCCTCTACTATCGCCTCTATCATTTTTAGCAGATTTTATAAGTCTTTCTATATCTTCTATACTTTTTCCAATTTTATCTTTGCCTTTAACCTCATTTTGACTCATCAAAATAGATGCTAATTTATATGCAACAGTAGATATATCTAAGCCCTCTTTTAAATACTCTACTAAATCAATTGCATTATCATAAATTTTTGCTTCAATTACCTGTTGCACTATTTCATTGCCTTTTTTATCAGCAATTTCACTAATACCAGGAACTACTTTTGCTTCAATTTGGCTACCTACACTCTTTTGAATTTTTTGCAATGCTCTAAACTCTCCAGGCGTTACAATAGATATTGCCATTCCATCTTTTCCAGCTCTTCCTGTTCTTCCAATTCTATGCACATAGCTTTGGCTATCAAATGGAATGTGATAATTAAATACATGGCTAACATCATTTACATCAAGCCCTCTTGCAGCAACATCAGTAGCAATTAAAATATCTAAGTTATTTCTCTTAAAATCTTTAATTGTCATCTCACGCTCTCTTTGGCTCATATCTCCATGCAATCCTTTGCAAGAGTAACCTTGAGAGTTTAAGAATGTGCTAAGTCTATCTACCTCTTTTCTCATACGACAAAAAATTATAGATTTATTTGGATTATAAAAATCAATTAATCTAATTAATGCGTCATCTTTTTCACGCTCATCTACAACATAAAACTCTTGTGAAATATTTGCATTTGTAACTTCACTTTTAGTTATACTAATACTCTTTGGCTCTTTTAAAATTTTATTTGCTAAAGCTTTTATCTCTTTACTCATTGTAGCACTAAAAAGCAGAGTTTGATACTCCCCTTTTATAAAACTAAATATCATCTTAATATCATCTAAAAAGCCCATATCTAGCATTTCATCAGCTTCATCTAAAATTACAACACTTGGATTTAGTGTAATTTTTTTACTCTTTAATAAATCTATTAATCTTCCAGGTGTTGCAACTACAACATTTGCTTTTTTAATATGCTCTATTTGTCTATTATAAGGTGTTCCACCATATATTGTTGCACTCTTTACCCCCATATCTTTACCAAAACGATATACCTCATCACTAACTTGCATTGCAAGTTCTCTAGTTGGTGTAATAATAAGTGCTTCTACTCCTGCATTTAGCTCTAGTTTATTTAAGACTGGCAATGCAAAAGCAGCTGTCTTTCCTGTTCCTGTATGTGCTTGTCCTATTAAATCATGCCCTTCTAAAATAAGTGGAATTGCCTCTTTTTGAATTGGACTTGGCTCTCTAAAACCAGCATTTTTAATAGCCTCAGCTAACTCTGGCTTAAAATTAAAATCTTGAAATGTCATTTTGACTCTTTTTTATTAATTCTGCATAAACGCTAAACCACAACTATAAATGCGTATGCTAAAAATCTATTAAGAAACAAAACGATACACGAAGAAATTGCAGTAGCAATAAAACAGTGGCGAAATTCTAGCCATTTTTTATATATTTTAGCTTAAAGATTTAAGCTTTAAAAAAAGCCTAACTTGTTCAATCTTAAAATTATCTTATCATAAAAGCTAAATTCTAGGTGCAAAGAACTTTGCACTTCTTTTTTTATTTTATTTTAAAAATTTCTTTTTTTATATAATATAGAATATAAATTCCATAAATAATAAAAATAGCACCAATTAAATAGCTATAATTCCCAAGATACAAATCAGGTGCACCTCTTGAACCTTTAATAGCTTTATCACTAATTATCTCATAAGCTATAAGAAACATAAAAATACTAATTAAAATATAAAATACACTATTTAGTCTTTTCATATTCTTATACTTTTTTATTCTTTTTTAATAAAATCAAACTTTGTATCACCAATCCACTAACCACAAAAAAAGCATTTAAGCAAAGCGAAAATGCCCACTAAAATTCTCCATTTTCCATTTTCTATTCTCAATTTACTAACCCATCCAAGCTAAAACTAAATACCGTATTATCTTCATCACTTTTAATCTCTAACTCAATATTATGCAATTTTAAAATATAATCTACAATATATAGCCCTACCCCAATAGAGTTATTCCAACTAATTCCATCTGCTCTGTAGAATTTTTGTTTAATCTTTTCTATATCTGATTTATCTATTCCAATACCTTTATCTATAATCTCTACTCTATCTTGATTACAATTTACAACTACTTCATCATCAGAGTATTTCAAAGCATTTTCTATTAAATTTATAAATACACTCTCAAACATTCCTTTATCGGCATTTACAACTATATCTTCACAATTTAAAATAATATCTCTATTTTTATACTTTTGCTCTAAAATCTCTTTTGCACTCTTTGCAACAGAACTTAAATTAAACTCCTCTTTATTTAGTGCAATTGATTGATTTTCTAACTTTATCGATAGTGCCAAAGTATCTATCATATTTGAAATTTTAGTAGCATTACTCTCTATTTTTTCTAAAAACTTACTCTTTAAATTTTCATTTAGATTTGGTGTATCTTGCAAAGTTTGAGCATAACCAACAATTGCCGCAACTGGGTTTTTAAACTCATGACTAATTGCTGAAATTATATCACCTTGGCGTTTTGTAATCTCTTTTAGACGTTTTGTATATTTTCTCTTTTGCTTCTCTCTTTTTTTGAGCTTTTTTGCCACTTTTGCAATCTTTTTTGCAATATTTTTAAACTCTTGGCAACAATTTACATCCTCCAAGTAGATAGAAAACTCTTTATTTAA
>JAMONW010000179.1 GCA_027066355.1 Campylobacteraceae bacterium | reverse complement strand
GATGAAGAGTTGAGTTTAGATGATATTTTAAATCAATTGGCAACATACCCTCCTCTAAAATATCCATTATCGGCTGATTTAGAGGCAAAATTACCAGAAATTTTAGGTGCGCTATTTGTTGTTATGACAAGAGTTATGAAAGAGGTAGATACAAAGAGTCGTCAAGTATCACAAGAGTTAATAGATAAAAGTTCAAAAATTATGAACTTAACACTATAAAATAAAAGGAGGTGGATTATGTTAAATTATTCAATTTTTATTAATAACAAAGATGTAACAGATAAATTTGCTAAAACTAGCAAATTGTATGGTATTTTATTCGTAATTTTAGGAGCGCTTGGAATTATATTTCCTCAAGTTATGTCGCTAAGTTCTGCAGTATTTGTTGGCTGGTTACTACTTTTTAGTGGAATTTTTACTGCTATTCAAACATGGCAAGTTAACAAAAAGGATTGGCTAGGTTGGCTAAAGGCTTTAATGTTTATTATTGTTGCAATTTTGATTATTTTAAATCCAATAACTGGAGTAATCGCTTTAGGTATTATATTTACTGCTTACTTTTTTGTAGATAGTGTTTTAAACTTTTCATTAGCTTTTACTCTTAAACCAAATAGTGGTTGGATTATGGTTTTAATAAATGCACTTCTTTCATTTGCATTGGGAGTCTATTCATTTATAGCTTTGGCTAACCCAATTAAAACTCTATGGCTTGTAGGTATAGTAGTAGGAATTAGCCTATTTTTTGATGGATTAACACTTTTGACTCTATCAAAAGGTGCAAAAAAAGAGTAAAATTTTTCTATTTACTTCAAAATAAAAAGTTAAATGCTTTAGTTTTTAGAGATTCCCGCTTTCGCGGGAATGACAAAATGTAGTCTATTATTTTGGACTTGACTTGAAATTTACACACTCAATCTATAATCCACAATTCACTAATTACTATTCACTAATTCTCAATTCGTATTCTCACACTCTTAGCATGGGCTGTTAAACCCTCTATATCTGCAATTAATGCGCAATCTTCACCAATCTCTTCAATTCCTTTTTTGCTAAAGCTAATAATTGAGCTTTTTTTCAAAAAGTGTTCAACACTAAGTGGTGAATAAAATTTAGCAGTTCCTCCTGTTGGCAAAGTATGGTTTGGTCCAGCTATATAATCTCCTATTGGCTCTGGTGTATTTTCACCTAAAAAAATTGCTCCAGCGTGTTTGATTTTATCTAACAAAGCAAATGGCTCTTTTGTAACAACTTCTAAGTGTTCTGGTGCAATTTGGTTCATTAAGTCTATTGCCTCATCCATATCATTTACAACTATTATTGCACCTCTTTCATCAATAGATTTTTTAGCAATCTCTTTACGGCTAAGTTCACTTAAAAACTCTTCAACTTTTTGGCTAACACTATTAGCTAACTCTTGGCTAGTTGTAATTAAAATTGAACTTGCCATCTCATCATGCTCTGCTTGACTAAGCAAATCAATAGCCAAATAATTAGCTTTAGCACTCTCATCAGCTAAAATTCCAATTTCGCTAGGTCCTGCTATCATATCGATATTTACATCACCATAAACAAGTTTTTTTGCAGTTGCTACAAAGATATTTCCAGGACCTGTAATTACATCTACTTTTGGAATAGTTTGTGTTCCATAAGCCATTGCACCAATTGCACTTGCTCCACCAACTTTATAAACCTTATCAAGCCCACATAAATAACAAGCAGCAAGAAGCAGAGAGTTTAACTCATTATCTGGCGCTGGGGTGCAAACAACTATCTCTTTTACCCCTGCAACTTGGGCTGGAATTACATTCATAAGCAAAGAGCTAGGATATGCTGCTTTGCCTCCTGGGATATAAAGCCCTGCTCTATCTACTGGAGTTACCTTTTGCCCTAAAATTGTGCCATTTGCCTCTTTGTAGTCCCAAGTTTTTGGCATTAATTTTTCGTGATAAATTTTTATTCTTTTATATGCCAACTCTAAAGCGCTTTTTAGTCTGTTATCTAGTGCTTCAAAAGCCTCTTTCATCTCATCTTTGCTTACTTCTAAATCGCTATCCTCTTTTGGTTGCCATCTATCAAATCTTGCAATTTGGCTCTTTAGTGCTTTATTGCCATCTTTTTTAATTTCGTTTATTAAATCTTGAACAATTTTACTAACACTATCTATATCCATTTTACCACGGTTTAATATCTCTTCAAACTCTTGTTTAAAACTACTGCTATTTGTATTAATTATTTTCATTTAACTCTCCATATTTATATCTATATCTTTGCAACATAGACTCATTTCCAATTATACCGCCTTGGTGAATATAGACCAAATTAGAAAATTTTTCTCTATTTTCTAAAATAGAAATCCACCCTTTTGGGTCATAAAGTAGTTCAAACTCTACTTTGCTTTCATTTTGTAATTCTAACCAAATTTGATAAAACTCTCTGTATAATTTTCCAAAATGGTATCTCTTTTTAGTATCTATAATTGTAGGATAAAAAGAGGAGTTCTCTTCTAACTCTTTAAATTGCTTTAACAAATACTCTTTTTTGCCAACACATGGGGTTGTAAAAACCTTTAAATTACTTGCTTTTAACTCTTTTAAGGCTTTAGTTAAAAATAGAGCTGTTGCTCCTGTGCCAGAGCTTAAAAATATTTGATACTTCTTTGTAGTGCCAAGTTGCTCTATTAACTCAAGTGCTAACTCCTTTAAACCATAATAAGCTTCAGGCACTGCAACACCCTCTTTTATATATAGTGTGCTAGAGTCTTTTTTTATATTTGCATACCCCTCTTTTAAAATCATTCCATTTTTTAATGCCAACTCTAAATTTCCATGTGGGTTATCTTTTAAAAGTGAGGGAATATGATTTGCATAGTAATAAAACTTCAAACCAAGCTCTTTTGCTAAATATGAGAGTGAAAACATAGCATTTGATTGTATAGAGCCATAACTTGTAATTGAGTTGATATTTTTAGGAGGATTATCTAAAAAGTATTTAGCTTTTCTAGCTTTGTTGCCAGATAACTCTTTGTGTATTAAATCATCTCTTTTTAATAAAAAGTTAATACCTCTAAATGAGTTTTTCTCTAAAGGAGTAGGAGTATTAAGTTTTAAACCCAAAATAAAGCCTTAATTATGAATTTAACTCTAATTATACAATAGAGTTCTTGCAATATTTGGATTTTAATTATTTTTTAGAAAAAAATAGACAATAATTGGTTTAAGCCAAATTATCCATTTATTATTTTTCTATCAAAATTAATTTTAAATATATTATTACTTGCACTCTCTTCTCTATCTTTATCTTTACTTTTTGTATAGCCTCTTAGTTGCTCTTCAAAATAGTTACTAGTTAGTAGTTTTAGAGCCTTCTCTTTAAGTTCAGTATAATCAAACTTTACATTTGCAAAATATTTATCAAAATCTAATTTAGTGTTATTGTCATAATCTAAAATATGAGGATTACTAACATATAAATTCCATAATACATCATTGAGAAGAAGTGTTTTAAAGTGTGAGAAAAATGATGTTGGAATTACATCACAATCTTTCTTTTTATACTCCTCAATTAAGGCATAAATAATATCTTCAAGCTCTTTTGGATCTAAAAAATTTAATATATTTTTTGCTGTCTCTATTGTTTCATCTAGCGTTGGCGTCCAAGTAAATGACTCAAATCTCCCTGCTCTGGTTAATGGCTCATATAGCTTACTAAAATCATTTCCTGTTAAGATAATTGGAATTCTTCTTGTTTCAACTCCACCAACACTTGTTGGGTAATCAACAATATGCATAAGCTCTCCAAATACTGCTTGTCTATTTACAGTATATTGAGTTCCACCACCCCAATCACCAATTCCTGTTTCAATATCGTTAAATAAAAGCACAACACCTTTTACTTTTTTTGTAGCTAATATTCTATTTGCTTTTAAGTATCTCTCTCTAATTAACTCTGCTGGTTCTCCAGCATTTTTACTCTCTAGCTCTCCACCTGATATTAAAATTTCGTGATAGCCTAGTTTTTCAATTACCTTTTGACACTGAAAAGTTTTTCCAGTTCCTGGTAAGCCATCAATACCCAAAATTAGTGGTGGATTTAGTGTAGGGTTGTTCTCTAATAGTTTATTCTTTAGTAAGTGCAATGCTATAGCTCTCTCAAAACGCACTGGAATATGTATGTGATTCTTCTTTATAGACAAAACACTCTCCTTTATTTAATACCAAAAAAATTCATTAAATTTATTTTTAAAATTAATTATACATATTTTTTATTAAATATTCTTTAAAAAGTATCCATTTTTTCGAAATATTTAATTATATATTTAAGTAATAAGAAGTTTTTGAATAAAAAAAATAGATAATCTCTTAATCTATCAAGTATTAATTACTTTCCCACAAAAGTGGGTAAGCAAAAGCTATTATGCTCCAATTCCTTTAATAACAAAGAAGATAATTGCAGAAAGAATTGCAGCTATTGGCACTGTAACTACCCAAGCAATAACTATTTTTTTAATCATTCCTTTTTTAACATAACTCTCTCTAATAACTTTTTTAAGTTTTTTAACCTCTTTTTTCTTTTTGCTAACAGCCTCTATTAGTGATAATTTTTCACTATCTTGAGTTGCTTCTTTTAATTGTGATTTTAAATTATCTAACTCATTTTTAGCATTAATTAATTTTTTATGACTCTCTTTTGCATTTGTTCTATCTAACCACTCTCTTAAAAATCCAACTCCAAATACACCACCAACAGCAATATGAGTTGATGATACTGGCAATCCAAGTTGAGATGCAATAACAACTGTTATTGCAGCAGCCATCATAATAGAAAATGCTCTCATATTATCAAGCTCTGTAATTTCTGTTCCTACTGTTTTTATAAGTCTTGGACCAAACAGAGCCAATCCAACTGCAATACCCAAACCACCAACAGCCATTACCCAAAGAGGAATAGCAGCTTTAGTAGATACTGTAGCATTTGAAACTGCATCTACAATAGCAGCAAGAGGTCCTACAGCATTTGCAACATCATTTGCACCATGAGCAAAACTAAGCAGCGCCGCAGCAAAAATTAGAGGAATTGTAAATAGCTTATTTATAGAAGCTCTATCATTAGCTAAAGAGTCAACTTTTTTAGCAATTGATGGTTTAATTAAAATATATGATACTACCCCAGCAATTACTCCAAACGCCAAAGCAACTACAAATGATGGTTT
>JAMONW010000178.1 GCA_027066355.1 Campylobacteraceae bacterium | reverse complement strand
ACTAACAGTTGCTAGATATTACCTGCCAAGTGGAAGAACCATTCAAAATAAGGGTGTAACACCAGATATTACAGTATATCCGGGTAAAGTAAATCAGAAAAAAGATGATGCATTTACTATAAAAGAAGCAGAACTTAAAGAGCATCTAAAAACAGAACTAGAAAAAATTGATGGCAAAAAAGATAACAATAGCACAAAAAGTGATACAAACTCTACAAAAGCTAAAAATATAATTACACAAAAAGATATTTTAAATGATGCTCAACTAAAAAGTGGACTTGATATATTAAAAGTTTTAATGATTCAAAAAGGAAAATAGTGGAGAAAAAAGAGTTACTTTACGAAGGTAAAGCAAAAAAGATTTGGACAACTAACGATAAAGATTTGTTAATTTCAGAGTTTAAAGACTCTTTAACAGCTTTTAATGGAGAAAAGAAATCTAGTGAAGATGGAAAAGGCGCACTAAATAACGAAATTTCAGCTGCACTTTTTGAATATCTTGAAGAGAAAGGTATTCCAACTCATTACGTTAAAATGCTTGATGCAAACCATATGCTACATAAACGCGCTGATGTTATCTTAATAGAGGTAATTGTAAGAAACATAGCAACAGGAAGCCTAAGTCGCAACTTAGGAATTGAAGATGGCAAAGTATTACCTTTTACTTTAGTTGAGTTTGATTATAAAAATGATGAGTTAGGCGACCCAAAACTAAATGACCAACACTGCCTAATTTTAGAGCTTGTAAAAAGCCCAGATGAACTAGATTACATTCGCTATATGGCAAGAAAAATCAATAAGTTTTTAATTGAATTTTATGATGAACTAGGTTTAAGATTAGTTGATTTTAAACTAGAGTTTGGAAGAGATAAAAACGATAACATTATCTTAATTGATGAGCTTAGCCCTGATAACTTTAGACTTTGGGATAAAAAGACAAATGAGAAGATGGATAAAGATAGATTCCGTCAAGGTTTAGGTGGGCTAAAAGAGGCTTATAGTGAAGTTTTAAGAAGAATAAAAAACAGATAAAGGATAGTTTGTGAAGGCAATAGTAAATGTATTTTTAAAAGATGGAGTTTTAGACCCACAAGGCAAAGCAGCACACCATGCACTAAAATCTTTAGGTTTTAAAAATGTAAATAGTGTAAGAATTGGTAAACAAATTGTTTTAGACTTAGATGCTACAAATAAAGATGAGGCTCTAAAAGAAGTGGAAGAGATGAGTGAAACTCTTTTAGCAAATACCGTTATTGAAGACTACACAATAGAGATAGTAGAATGAAAAAAGCAGTAGTTTTAAGATTTCCTGGAACCAATTGCGAATTTGATACCGATTATGCATTAGAAAAACTTGGATTTGATGTAACAATTGTATGGCACAAAGAGAGTAAACTTCCAGAGTGTGATTTAGTAGTAGTTCCTGGTGGCTTTAGTTATGGAGATTATCTGCGCTCTGGTTCAATTGCTAGATTTGCACCAATTATGAATGCAGTAAGCGAATTTGCAAAAAATGGTGGATATGTTTTGGGAATTTGTAATGGTTTTCAAATTTTAACCGAAGCTGGTTTACTACCAGGTGCATTAAAAAGAAATGACTCTTTACACTTTATCTCTAAATTTCAACATATTAAAGTAGTAAATAATGACAACAAGTTTTTACAAAATTGTAAAGTTGATGAAGTTTTAAATATTCCTGTTGCTCATGCAGATGGAAACTACTTCATAGATGAAGAGGGATTAAAAGAGCTAAAAGAGAATAATCAAATTTTAGTTAAATATTGTGATGAAGATGGCAATCCAATGGTTTTAAATGGTTCAGTTGAACAAATTGCAGGAGTTTGCAACAAAGAGAAAAATGTATTTGGTTTAATGCCACACCCTGAACGTGCAATTGAGTTGGCACTTGGCTCTGATGATGGAATTAAAATGCTTGAAGGATTCAAAGCTTGAGATACCCCAATTTGTTGCTAAAAGTATTTATAACTATATTACTCTTAGCAACAACAATAAATGCACAAAATGCTCCTTATAGCTATAGTTATGTGCCAAAATTTGTATATAAAAATCAAGTCTTTCCAATTACTATATATGTAAAACACTATAACTCAAAAGATGAACCTCGTTTTGATTTTGATGCTATGGCACTTATTCAGCCAATAGACCCAAAACCCACAAAATTAATAAATAAAGATAGTGCTTACTACACATTCTACTTTAAAGCTGATACTCAAGATAGTAAAATTAATACACCAACTATTAATATATGGAATTTAGACTATACCTATATTCTGCACCCAAAATATATAAAAATAAAAAAATTAAATACTAAAAAAGAGAAAAACTTCTCTAATGTAATTGCATCAAACTTAAGAATTAATCAAGTAAAAATAGACCCTTATGATTCTAAAAATTATCTTATTACACTTAAACTTGAAGCAAATGAAGCAAATTTAGAAGATATTAGTATTCCTAATGTAGAAGATGATGGAATAGAAGAACTTAAAAGAGATGGTGCAAGAGTAACTGCTAGTTACTATTTTATTACTCCTTCAAGTAAAAAAAGTATCAATTTTAGTTACTACAACACAATAAAAAATAGCTTTATTACAAAAAAAATATCAACTAAAAATATCAAAAACTATAGTGATACAGTTGAGCTATCGCCAAAAGATTTAAGCTTTGATAAAATAAAAAGATATATACTATATAGTGTTATAGTTATATTTTTAATATTAATTATTTTTACTAAAGATTTGCTTTATATTATTATTACTGCTTTTTTAATAGCACTTACAATATATTTAAACTTATCATACAAAAAAATATGTATTCAAGAGGGAGCATCAGTATATATTTTACCAACACAAAATAGTAATATAAGTAGACAGATAGATAAACAAATAACTACAACAATGGTTAATAAATATAAAAACTTTAATAAAATTGAGTATAAAAATATTATAGGATGGATAAAAGATGAAGACCTTTGCAAAAATTAGATTTTATTGGGGTGCTTTTGTAATATCTACAATTGTAGCACTTGGAATGATACCACTTATTAAGCTTTTTCCAAAGCATAAAGGTATAATTATGCACAAATTAAATAGAGTTATTTTACTCTTAATGGGTGCAAAATTAAAAACTTTTGGCAAAAGAGATAAAAATGCCAACCTATATTTAATAAATCACCAAGGAATAATGGATATTATTGCACTTGAGGCAGTTGAACTTACACACTTTAGCTGGGTAGCTAAAAAAGAGTTATTTGATGCAATTTGGTTTGGACACCTTTTAAAAGATGGAGATATGATTAGTGTAGATAGAGATAATAAAGCAGGGCTTGTTAAATTGCTAAAAGATGCAAAGAAAAGTATTGAAGATAAAAATAGAGCTGTTGCTATTTTTCCAGAAGGCACAAGAGCAAAGGAGCAAAAACTTTTACCTTTTAAAGCAGGAGCAAAACTACTTGCTCAAAAATTAAATATGAGAGTTCAGCCTATTGTAATAGTTGGCAGTAAATATGTATTAAATGAACACAATAAAACTGGACATAGTGGAGTAATAGAGATACACTATTTAGATGCATTTAATATCCAAGATGCTCCAAAAACTTGGTATGAAGATACAAAAGAGAAAATGCAAAATTTAATAGATAAAATAGAAAAAACAAGAGAAGTTCAAAGATAATGATAATTAGAAAACTCTTTAAATTTGAAAATGCACATATTGTAAGAGATTGCTCTACTCTAAGATGTAGCCAAAATATACATGGACACTCATATAAAGTAGAAGTATTGCTAGAATCTAACTATCTTGACAATGGACAAATGGTTTATGATTTTGGCTTAACTAAGCTTTATATAAAAGAGTTTATAGACTCTTTTGACCACTCTATTACTCTTTGGAGCAAAGATAATAAAGAGTATATAAATGATATGAAAAAGCACTCTAAAAGATGGATAATACTTCCTGTAAGCCCAAGTGCTGAACAATTTAGCAGAGTATTTTTTGTAGTAATTGATAAGATTTTAAATTTAAGCACAATGAATAATAGTGAAAAAGAGGTTAAATTACATAGTATAATAGTGCATGAAACAGATACAGGATATGCGCAATGCTTTAGAGATGATGCCTACTCTAAATTAATGGGTATTATAGATTTAACTAAAATAGAATTTTCAAAACAGATACTAACAGAGTGGAAATCTAATGATTTTTGGGAAAATATATTAAATAATAAAACTCTTATAACCCCATTAATTGTATAAGTTTAAAAAGTTAACAAAAAATTACAATTTTATTAAAATCTTTATGCTATAATAGATTATTAATTTTAAAAGGAGTTTTAATGAATAAAACTGTAATACTTTCAATTGCAGCAATTGCTGTTATATCTTTTACTGGATGTGGTAATAAATCTGGAAATGATGAAGGTGCAAAAAGTGCTGTAACTGAAACTATGGATAAAGCTAAAGATGCTACTGCAAAAGTTGCAGAAAAAACAAAAGAAGCAGCAGCTGCTACAACTGAAGCTGTTAAAGAGGGTGCTAATAAAGCAGTAGAAGCTACAAAAGAGAGTGCCAATAAAGCTGTAGAAGCTACAAAAGAAGCTGCAAATAATGTTGCAAATAAAGCTAAAGAAGCTGCTACTGCAACAACTAATGCAGTTAAAGAGGGTGCTAATAAAGCAAAAGAGGCAGTTGCAGGTGGTAATGCAAAAGGAAAAGAGATTTTTGCAAAATGTGTTAGTTGCCACGGACAAGATGGTAAAACAAAAGCGCTTGGTAAATCAGAAATTATTGCTGGTCAAAGCGTAGCAGATTTAGAAAAGAAAATTTCTGAATACAAAGCTGGTTCAAGAAATGTAGCAGGTATGGGAACATTAATGCAAGGACAAGTTTCTTCACTAAGTGATGATGATATTAAAGCAGTAGCAGAGTATATCTCTAGCTTAAAATAAACTATTTTAATCTCCTCAAATTTGAGGAGATTTATAAAATATATTAATAATTTTTCTAATTAATTTAACCTTTCTACATAACAAAACTCATTACATTATAGTAGAAAAATTTATTTAAAATTCTCACACCTTAAACTCTATTGATTTATAATATTAAGAGTAGTTGGACTATAATATCTATTAATAAATATATATTAAGGAACACAAATAAACAAAACATATAAAAATAGTAAATTACCTTTTTTAGAATTAACTTACAACAAAGATATAAATGGTTGTC
>JAMONW010000177.1 GCA_027066355.1 Campylobacteraceae bacterium | reverse complement strand
CAATTGGAACACCAGCAGCTTGTGCATGAGAGATAGACTCTTTAGTTTGAGGCATTACTCCATCATCTGCTGCTACAACAATAATTGCAATATCTGTTGCCTGAGCTCCTCTTGCTCTCATTTCGGTAAATGCAGAGTGTCCAGGAGTATCGATAAATGTAATTTTTTTGCCATTTTTCTCTACTTGGTATGCTCCAACATGTTGAGTAATTCCACCAGCTTCACCAGCAGTTACTTTAGTTGAGCGAATTTTATCAAGCAAAGATGTTTTACCATGGTCAACATGCCCCATAATTGTAACAACAGGTGGGCGCTCTTGAGGGTTTTTATCCTCTTGTTCATCATATTTTGCTACATAATCTAGCTCATCAAGAGGGTTAATTGTTTCTACTTTTACATCAAACTCTTCTGCTAAAATTTCTATAGAGTCTTTATCTAAGAAGTCATTTTTTGTAACCATTGTTCCTAAAGTAAATAGAACTTTTACAACTTCTCCAATACTTTTGCCAACTTTCTCTGCAAACTCATAAACCCTAACATCTTCAGGTATTTTTATAGCATCAACTTTTTTAACCTCTTGCTCTTTATTTTTATAATCTCTTTTTTTCTTTTTTCTTTTACTAGGAGCTCTGTGTTGAATACGATTTGCTGTATTTTTTTGAGAACCACCCATTACTGCTCTTTTTCTTGCATCTTCTTTTCTTCTAAGCTCTTGTCTTTGGGCTTCTTCGTAAATAATTTTATCTGAGAAATCTAGTAATACTACCTCTTCTTCTTCGTATAACTCATTGCTTCCACCTAGATATCTATCATCAATTTCAATTTTTTTACCACTCTCTTTTGAACTTGCAGGAGTTTTTTTCTTCTTCTTTTTGGGTGTAGAAGCTTCCATTTTAGGAGTAGTTTTACTCTCTACTTTTGGCTCTGGTTTTGGATTTTTCTTTTTAACAATAGTAATGCCTCTTCTCTTAATAGGCTCTTTTTTTATAGGCTCTTCTTTAACTTCTTCTTTTTTCTCTTTTGGTTGCTCTTTTGGAGTAGCAGTAATACCTTTTCTCTTTTTTGGAGGAGTTTTAGGCTCTTCTCTCTTTTGAGTTGGCTCTTGCTCTTTTGATTGAGTTTTTATTTTTTTATCTTTTGATGAAGATTTATCCTCTTTTGTAGCACTTTTGCTAGGCTCTTTTTTAGAAGCACTACTTTTATCTTTGTTCTTTTTACTATCTTTGCCATAACCAGCTGGTATTTTACCAGACATTAGGTATTCATTTAGTGCAACAGCCTCTTCTACTGTAAGCATACTATTTTTTGCTCTAACTTTAAATCCTAGCTCTTTAGCTTTTTCAATAGCCTCTTTATCAGATGCTCCTGATTCTAGTGCTATATCTTCTAATTTAATTTTTGCCATCTATTTATAACTCCTTAATAACTCTTCTACACTTTTTATATCTATTTTCATTCTACCAGCGACTATTTTTGTAATGTGCTGACTCTCTAAACACTTAGTGCAAATGTAAAAACTTCTACCTTTTCCACTATACCTAATAAGATTACCTTGATCTTTTTGTAGTCTAATAAGCTCTTGTTGCTTCTCCCTTTTACGACATGCAATACACATTCTAATAGGTTTGTTTTTCACCCAAAATCTCCTTTTACAAAAGCCAAGCTTTGTAAAATCTCTCACTTAAGCTCTGCTTTGGGCAAGAGTGAAACACTCACGACTTTCATCACTTGTAATAAAAGTCGTGAGTGTTTCTTTGCCGTATTATATCACAAATTTTTAACTCTTAGTAATATTATTTAACTCTTGCTTGTAACTCCAAAGTTATCTAAATCACAAATCATAACTCTATACTCTGTAAATGTTTCTGTTAGCACATTTGCAATTTTTTTGGCATCATCTTCATAACATAGAGTAAAAAATGTAGAACCACTACCAGATAGAGTGCTCATTAAAGCACCATTTTCCATAGCGAGTGTTTGAACACGAAAAAGTTCAGGCATCATAGACATTCTTCTCTCTTGATGAAGTTTATCTCTTGCTGCTATTTTTAGTTGTTCCCAAGAGTCTGTCATAAAAAGCCCTGTCATATATGCAGCGTGAGATAGTGAAAATACAACTTCGCTTTTGTGGTAACTATTTGGTAAAACATTTCTTGAACGGTTTGTTGATATTGTTTTATTTGGAATTACTAAAACTGCTTTTAGATAGTTTGGTAATCTATGTTTTTTACTATATACTCTATCTTCATGCAAACAAGCAACATTAAATCCACCCATAACTGCTGGTGTTATATTATCTGGATGTGGCTCATACTTTAGTGCTAAATTTAGAATTTTTCTTTTATTATATTTAACTCCTGCTGCTACATGAGCGGCAGTTAATGCAGAAACAATAACTGCTGATGAGCTTCCAAGCCCCCTTGATATTGGGATTTTATTCATAAATTCAAATCTAAAAGTATTATATTTTCCATTTGTTAATTTTTTATAATGCTCATTAAATATGCTTAAAAACATACTGTTTCGTTTTATTTTTGGGTTGTTTGAGCCTTCCCCTTTTGTTGATACACTAAGAAACCTAGACTCTTTAATTCTAATCTCATTTCTTAAATTTATAGATAATCCTAATGTATCAAAACCAGGACCCAAATTGGCACTAGTTGCTGGAACTGATATTAACATAACTTCCTTTACTCTCTTAACTTCTATAATATTAAATTCTAATTTATTGCAGATATTTGATAATCTGGCTCTAATTTCTCCAAAAGTGATAAATTATCTAAACTTTTAGGCATAAAAAAACTACTCTTGATTGTAGTATCAAATCTTTTTGTAATTATAGTATCTTTTTCTTTGATAAAATAGAGTTTTCCCAAAGCTTTGATAGGTTTAGAGTTGTTTAGCTCAAAAGCACTAATTGCACTAAAGTCAATATCTTTTAAAATATTAATAGTTTTTAGTGTTATATAAGTAATTTTAGTTGCCATATGAGAGCCAGGACCACTAGTGTAGATAAATTTTTCTATTTTATAATTATTTATAATATCTTTTAAAATATTTAAAAGTATATCAGATGTTAAACCATCATACTCTTTTGTTTGTATAAGTTTTTTATTTTCATAAAAGCCAAGTTGCATAGGCTTAGAGAGTGTATTTATAATTACAACTATAATAATTCTCCTAAGCAAAAACTTTTACAAGCTCTTTTGACTCTTTATATTCAGGCACTCTAACAATTTCATATGCATTTGAATTTTCTAAAAGTTTAAGTGTTAATAGATGATTTAATTCATGACTACTTGCTACTGCACTATACTCACCAACTACTTGATATCCTAAAACCATTAAATCGCCAGTTGCATCTAATATTTTATGGCGAACAAACTCATCTTTAAATCTTAATCCTTCAGGATTTAACACTCCACTATCATCAAGTCCAATAGCATTTTCTAAACTAGCTCCAAGGGCTAAATTTATACTTTGAAGATATTGAATATCTCTTGAGAAACCAAAAGTTCTAGCTCTTGCAATTTGTTCAATATAATTTTTTTTGCTAAATTTATATCTAAAGCTTTGTTCACCAATAGCTGGATGGTCAAATTTGATAGTAAAGTTAAATATAGGACTTTTAGCAGGTTTTAGCATTGCCATCTTACCATCTTGCTCAACTTTTACCTCTTTTTTAATAACAAGAATAGATTTAGTTCTATTTTGTTTAGCTATACCAGCTTCATCAAGTAGCATACAAAAAGATATTGAACTACCATCCATTACAGGCATTTCATTGCCATATACTGTAACTTTTAGATTATCAATTGCATATGCATATATTGCTGATAAAAAATGTTCTATTGTTGATATTGCATTAGGGCGTTTACCAATAACAGTTGCCAATTTTGTTTCTGTAATATTTTGAGGCTTTAATTTTATTGTAGTGTTACTGTTAGCATGAACAAAGACTATACCACTATCTACTGGCATAGGCTCTAAAATTAATCGGATTGGCTCTCCACTATGCAATCCAATCCCTACAGCTTCTACACTCTTTTTTATTGTTTGTTGAAACATACTTTCTCCATACTTGGAACTATAATCTAATTATACCCTAAATTTTTGTCAGCTTTTTTAAATACTCTATTTATATTATCATTTATCCATTTTTTGCTCATCCACTCTAGCGGATAAACTTCAACTCCTTGCACAACTACTCCAAAATGAACATGATCTCCAAGAGCTAAACCTGTCATTCCAGTTTTTGCAAATGTTTGATTAGGTTTAATTTTTTCACCCTTATTTACTAAAATTTCTGAGCAGTGTCCATAAAGAGTGTATAGCCCAAAACCGTGGTTAATTAGTGGCATATTTCCATATATTCCATTATTTGAAGCAAAAACAACAACACCAGGGTTAGTAGATTTTAAATCTGCATTTTTATAACTAGCAAAATCATACCCTAAGTGGTAAGATGTTGAGATGATATTATTTTTATTTCCATAGTAATAAAATCTTTTTGTTCCAAAGTCTGAAACCTTTGTAGCATTCTTCAAAGGATAAAAAGGTGCTATCTTCCAACTGCCATTTATAGGTGTTACTTTTTGTGATAATTTATGAATTAAATCTTCATTCTTCTTTCTCATTTTCTCATTTACTGCTATAAATCTTTTAAATTTATCTTTTATATCTGAGTAATCTGGATCACTCATGGCAAGTTCTTTAATTTTTCCATTAATAAATCTATCAGATGCTCTTATTTGAGATACTTTATATTTTTTCATCTTTTTATAAATTGATATATCTATAGTAACTCTATTTCCAGCAGTATCTATTGCTACAATTTTTGGGCTAAAATTATCTTGGTTGAAAGGCCATACAAATAGAGTTGCATATACGCCATCTTTTTTATATCTTGTAGCTTTAAATCTTAAATTTTTATTAACCTCTACATAGGTATCTTTTAGATTTTTATCTTTTGCTTTATATATTACTAAAGCAGTTCCACCTTTTAGAATTGAACTGCTATTTGCAACCAAACTTACACTAGGAGGAGTAGTGTCTATAATTAACTTTGTATTTTTTTTGCTGATATTACCTCTAAGAAAGTTCCAGTAACTTGCATCTTTTGCAGTTATCTCTACATTCCATGTATCATTTTTACTTTTGATAATATCACTTGGTAATTTAATTTCTATATTTTTTGAATTTGTTGGTATTAAAAAAGTTTGATTATATATAGGTATCTCTTTTCCC
>JAMONW010000176.1 GCA_027066355.1 Campylobacteraceae bacterium | reverse complement strand
CAATTTTTTCTAGTTCTGTTTTTAGATGCTCTTTAAGTTCAGCCTCTTTTATAGTAAATGCATCATCTTTTTTCTGATTTACTTTACCCGGATATACTGTAATATCTGGTGTTACACCCTTATTTTGAATGGTTCTTCCACTTGGCAGGTAATATCTAGCAACTGTTAGTTTAATACCCTCATCTTTACCAATAGGCACAACGATTTGAACACTACCTTTACCAAAAGTCTTTTCACCAATAATTACTGCTCTTTTATGATCTTGCATTGCACCACTTACAATTTCACTTGCACTTGCACTTCCACCATTTACAAGCATAGTAATTGGGATATCTTTGTGTGTTCCTTCGCTATGAGCTTTATAGACAATATTTTCTCTCTTATCGCGTCCTTTTTGGCTAACTAAAATACCCTTATCAATAAACATATCAAGTAGTCCAGTTGCTTGGTCTAGTAGCCCTCCTGGGTTATTACGCAAATCAAAAATTATACCTTTTGCATCTTTATTATTTTGAAGGGCAAGTTTTACACCATTTACAACTTTTGAATCAAAAGAGGTAATTTTAATATAAAGAACCTTTTTCTTTTTATCTTTATCTAAATAGATGATTTTTGGTTTAACAGATTTTATTTTAATAATATCTCTTACAATATTTATTTTAAGTGGCTTTGTTTCACCTTTTCTAACTACAGTTAGAGTAATTTTTGTTTTTGGTTTGCCACGCATCAATTTAACAGCTTCATCAATTGTCATACCAAGAGTTGATTTATTATCTATTTTTAAGATTATATCACCAGCTTTAATTCCAGCTTTTTTTGCAGGAGTATCATCAATTGGAGCAATAACTGTTAATGCACCCTTTTTCATACCTACAACAATACCTAAACCACCAAACTCGCCTTTTGTTTGAATGTTTAAATCTTTAAAAGCTTTTGCATCTAAATATGCCGAGTGAGCATCTAAGTTACTTAGTAAACCTTTTAAGGCTTTGTTGATTAGTGTTGTAGAGTTAAGTTCTTCTACATATTGATCTTCTATTAAATTTAAAACTCTTGTAAATTTTAAGTAAGCTTCTAATTTGCTATTATTACTCTCTTTTGCTTGTAATGTAGTAGGGTTAGACAAAAAAAGAGTAGCCGAAACTGCAACTATACTTGAAAGAATTATTTTTCTATTTTTATTAAACATATTATTTGCTACCTTTTGGTAAATTTTTAAGCTATTTTATTTAATTATCACTTAAACATCGGTAAAATTTGGCATTGCTACTTAGATTGCAATTAATATCTTAAAATTATGCTAAAGTTACATCAATAAAACAAAACTAGGAGAAGAAAATGAGTAATATTTTAGAGAAATTAACACATCAAATGACACAAGCAATTGAGAGTGGCTTGTCTTTGGCGTTACATAATAAAAATCCAGAGGTTGAACCAATACATTTAATTTGGGCGCAACTTACAAATAGTGGCTCTATTTTAAATCAAGTTTTAAATAAAATGGGAGTAGATAAAGCTGCTATTGAACTTGATGTTAGCTCACAAGCTAAAAAGTTGCCAACAAGTTCAAATGTTACAAAAGAGAGTATAAGATTATCAAGCAATACTGTAAGAAGCCTCCAAAATGCCGAGGGTCAAATGGCAGCAAATGGAGATAAGTATCTCTCTGTTGATACATGGCTAATGGCAAATGCAAATGAGAGCTTTATTAAAGATACTATTGGAAAATATGTTGATTTAAGCGAATTTAAGAAAAATTTAGAAGCCCTTAGAGGTGGTAAAACAATCGAGAGTCAAACAGATGATGAAAAGCTTGAGGCTCTTGAAAAGTATGGAAAAGATTTAACAAGATTGGCAATTGATGGTAAACTAGACCCTGTAATTGGGCGTGATGAAGAGATTCAACGCACTATGCAAATTTTAATTAGAAAAACAAAAAACAACCCAATATTACTTGGAGAACCAGGTGTTGGTAAAACTGCAATTGTAGAGGGATTAGCGCAAAAAATTGTAAATAAAGAGGTGCCTACATCTTTGCAAAATAAGCGCCTTATTGAGCTTGAGATGTCTGCTTTAATTGCAGGTGCAAAATATAGAGGAGAGTTTGAAGATAGATTAAAAGCTGTAATTGATGAAGTTAAAAAAGATGGCAATATAATTTTGTTTATTGATGAAATCCATACAATTGTAGGAGCAGGGGCTAGTGAAGGTAGTATGGATGCAGCAAATATGCTAAAACCAATGTTGGCGCGTGGAGAGCTGCATACAATAGGTGCTACAACACTAAAAGAGTATAGAAAATATATCGAAAAAGATGCAGCTCTTCAAAGAAGATTTCAACCTGTAAAAGTTGATGAGCCAAGCATTGATGAAGCACTTCAAATTATGCGTGGAATTAAAGAGCGCTTAGAGGCTCACCATAATGTGCAAATTTTAGATAGTGCATTAATTAGTGCTGTTAAGTTATCTAACAGATATATAACAGATAGATTTTTGCCTGATAAAGCAATTGATTTAATTGATGAAGCAGCAGCAGAGCTTAAGATGCAAATAGAGTCTGAGCCATTTGAGTTATCTAAGGCAAAAAGAGAGATTCAAAAGGTTTTAGTTGAAATAGAGGCTCTTAAAATGGAGCAAAGTGCTAAAAATGAAGAGAAAATTGCAGAGCTTGAAAAAGAGTTAGCTAATTTAGAAGAGAAAAAAAGAGCGCTTGAGAATCAGTTTGAAACTGAAAAAGAGATTTTCAATAAAATAGCAGAGATTAAAGTTCAAATAGAGAATAAAAAGCGCGAAGCAGAACTTGCTCAAAGAGAAGCAAAATATGAAGAGGCAGCAAGAATTGAGTATAGCGAAATTCCAGCACTTCAAAAAGAGCTTGAAGAGCTAAATAAAAAGTGGGATGCTATGCAAAAAGAGGGAACTCTTCTTAAAAATGCAGTTGATGAAGAGATGGTTGCAGGAATTGTAAGCCGTTGGACTGGTATTCCAGTAAATAAAATGCTTCAAAGTGAAAAAGATAAAGTTTTACATATAGAAGAGCATTTGCGCAAAGAGGTTGTAGGACAAGATGAAGCTATCAAGGCAGTTTCTCGCGCAATAAAAAGAAACAAAGCTGGTCTATCTGATAGAAACAGACCAATTGGAAGTTTCTTATTTCTTGGACCAACAGGTGTTGGTAAAACACAAACTGCTAAGGCTTTGGCTAAGTTTTTGTTTGATAGTGAAAAATCTTTAATTAGATTTGATATGACTGAATATATGGAAAAACATAGTGTTTCACGCTTAGTTGGTGCTGCTCCTGGATATGTTGGATATGAAGAGGGAGGTCAATTAACAGAAGCAGTTAGACGCAAACCATATAGTGTAATTTTGTTTGATGAGGTAGAAAAAGCACATCCAGATGTATTTAATATATTGCTTCAAGTGCTAGATGATGGGCGTTTAACAGATAATAAAGGTGTTACAGTTGATTTTAAAAACACAATTATTATCTTAACATCTAATATTGCAAGTGATAAAATTATGGAGTTTAGCGACCCATCAGATAGAGAAAAAGCGGTTAGAGATGAGCTTAAAAATTACTTTAAGCCAGAGTTTATTAACAGACTTGATGATTTAGTAATCTTTAATCCTCTTGGAAAAGATGAGATTAAAAATATTGTTGATATTATGCTAAGTGGCACAAAAGCTAAATTGGCAGAAAATGATATTGAGATAGTTTTAACAGACTCTGCAAAAGAGTTAATTGCAGATGCAGGTTTTGACCCAGTATATGGCGCAAGACCACTAAAAAGAGCAATTCAAGAGCTAATAGAAGATTACTTAGCAGAGATGATACTTGAGGGCAAAGTTAAAGAGGGCGACAAAGTAGTATTTGATGCACAAAATGGCGAAATTACTGCTAGGGTAGAGTAAAGTTTTGGCTTTTGCCAAAACGCTCTTATGCAATTATAAATTTACTTTTGAGCAATAATTAAATTGCTATCATAAAGCCTTTTATTATCAGCATTAAATTCATACTTTACATCTAATGTTAATTTCGATAAATCTAATATTTTCCAGCTTTTAATTTTATACAAATGCTTATTGCCAATACTCTTTTGAACATAAACTTCAAACGATATTCCAAAATGGTGAGCATCTTTTGTTACTTTAAACTCTTTTGAGGGAGATAGATAGAAACTTCTTTGAGTAGTATTAATATTATCTATATTATAAGTTTTACACTCTAAATAGTTAACTCTATCATACTTATCTATAAATTCTATATCTGGATAACCTGTTGATTTTCTTTTTCCAGCAGAAGTTTTTGGTGTATTAGATGTATATCCAAAATGGTTTAATGCCTCTTTTACAAAAGGCTCTATATCGTTTCCTACTTCATTTGGTCTTGGTCTTAATATACCTTTAATATTTACATCTTCTAAAGTTTTATTTGCAACTTTAGTTAAAATTTTTAAAACTTCAATATCTTTTTGATTATTTTTATCAAAAGGTATTACACTATTTCCAGATAAGCCTTCTATAATTATATCTAAAGATAAGCCATTTAGTGGTTTTAGCATTTGAGCAATTACACCCTTTAACTCTTGTGATATTTCATTCATTTTATATTCCTTTTACGATAAGCTTCTTTAAAAGAGTGTATAGGTTGTAAATTTTTAATTGGTATATAAAAACAGCTATAACCACCTTTATTAGATAGCTTTGAGCCAAAATCTCTTTTTGGAGCATTTTCAATATCTTTATAAGTTGCCCAACCAGATATAATTGCTTTTGTTCCAGCTTTTATATTATCAGCTTTTTTACTATCTACATTAATTATTATTTGAATATAAAAGGGTGGTTTTCTTTTTTTTGCATAATCTTCTCTAACCAATAAATTTAAACTATCCCTAAAAGGAAAAGCAGAAGTTTTTATCTCTATATCTTTAAAATCTAATTGACCTTTGTTTTTACCAACAAGGTGCTTTTGCCAATTACCATAAAAATATTGAGCAAAAACAAATTCTCCTAAAATGCCTGTTAGGGTATCTATTTTAGATGCAACAGTTCTATTTACCTTTACACTATTTATCAATTTGGTAGCTTCGTTAATCATTTCTTGTGTAATAGTAATTACTTCATATTTATTCACTAATTTTCCTTTTTAAATAATACTATTCTATTTGAATTTGTTCCTTTAGAGTTGTTGCTAATGCCCCAAATATTTGCAGTTTTTGTAAAGTTTTGCTCATTTATAAGTATTTTTTCTACTTTAAAACCAGTATTTATGCCAAGAGGCACAACATACTCTTCTAATTTAATTTTGCCCTTTTTTACCTCTCCAACTT
>JAMONW010000175.1 GCA_027066355.1 Campylobacteraceae bacterium | reverse complement strand
TTTTAAGAGAATGTCGCATAGCTGTCATTCCGTGCTTGAGATGGAATCTTAAAACATAAAAATCAGAGCAAGGAAGCAATATGAACATACTAAAAACAATTGGTAATACACCCTTAGTAAAATTAGGGCAAATTAGCAAAGAGCTTAGTGCAAATATTTATGCCAAATGTGAATTTTTAAACCCTGGAGGCTCTATTAAAGATAGAATAGCCTTACAAATGGTGCAAGATGCAATAAAAGATGGAAAGTTAAAAAATAACCACATAGTAGAGCCAACAAGTGGAAACACAGGTATTGGCTTAGCTTTGGTTTGTGCAAAAATGGGTATAAAATTAACAATTGTTATGCCTAAATCTATGAGTTTAGAGAGAAGAGCCACAATGGCACACTTTGGGTGCGAACTTATTTTAACAAAAGCAGAACTTGGAATGCAAGGCTCAATTGATATGGCAAATAAAATTGCAAAAGAGCAAGACGCACTACTGCTTAATCAATTTAGCAATCCATCTAACCCCAAAGCCCACTACCAAACAACTGCACCAGAAATTATAAAAGTGTTAGATAAAATTGATATATTTATTGCCGGTGTTGGCACAGGGGGAACTATTAGTGGCATTGGCAAATATTTAAAAGAGCAAAATAGCAATACAAAAATTGTAGCAATTGAGCCAAGTGAAAGCGCAGTAATTAGTGGCAAAGAGAAAGGATTGCACAAAATAGAAGGAATTGGAGCTGGGTTTATACCAAAAAATTTAGACTTAAAGCTACTAAATAAAACTATAGAAGTTACAAGCCAAGAGGCAATACAAAAAGCAAAAGAGTTAGCAAAAAAAGAGGCTCTCTTTGTAGGTATTAGCAGTGGTGCAAATATTGCAGGAATTTATAACCTTGCAAAAAAAGAAGATATTAAAGGCAAAACTATTGTAACCATTTTGCCAGATAACGCAAGTAGATACTTAAGCACAGAGCTTTTTAAATGATTTTAGAGATTAATCACAACTCTTTTAAAGTTATTGGCTCCAAACCAATTGAATTAAATATTAATTTTAACTACACAAACAATGAGCCACTCTTTGAAACTATAAAAATAGAAGATGGAAAAATATATAACTTAGAGTTTCATCAAGCAAGAGTAGATAGAAGCTACAAAGAGTATTATAAAATAGATTCTACAATAAACTTAAAAGAGTATTTAAAAACTCCTCCTCTAAATGGGATTTATAGAGCTAAGTTAATATATAACAAATTTGGCTTTGTATCATTAAATTACTATAAATATAGTAAAAAAATTATAAAAAAGTTAGCACTTGTTGAGATTAAAAATTTTGAATATAGTTATAAATACTTAAATAGAGATAGTTTTAATCAATTAGCTAAAATTGCTGATGAAGTTATAATTACTAAAAATGGATATCTAAAAGATGCTACTATTGCAAATATTGCTCTTTTAGATAAAAAAAGTAAAATATGGCATACACCACAAGAGCCACTACTGCAAGGAACATCTCTTCAAAAACATTTAGAAGAAAAAAATATTACAAAAGAAAATATTCACTATAAAGATTTAAAAAATTATAGTAAAATAGCCCTCTTAAATGCAATGATTGACTTTTACATAATATCAAGGGAAAAAAATGGATAATTTATACCAAAGCAGCAGTTATAAAAATATTGTTAAACAAAATGCTTATAATATATTGAATTTTTTAATTCAAGAAGATGTAGATTTTTTAATAATAACATATACTAATGTAATAGATTTTAATCCACCAATTCCAAAAGATATTATAGAGTTTGATAAAACTGCACTATTTACAATAAGTGGCTACACTAAAGAGAGTGCAAAAGTCGATAAAAATAGTTTTATTATAGAAGCAGGATTTGGCAAAGAGGGGTTTGGTTCTACTTTAACTATACCACTTGAAGCAATTATTCAAATAGTCTTTAATGAAGAGACTCTTCATATAAATTATCATAAGCCAAAAAAGATTGTAATAAAAAACTCTATGGAAGCTCTTTTAAACAATCCAGAAAATCAAAAACTTTTAAAGAAAAAAATAACCAAAAAGTAACAAATTACCATTTTTATTAACACTTTGTTTACTTTTTATTCTTTTTTCATATATTTTTATTGACTTCTTAAAAAAAATTATGTTATACTACCAGCGTAAACAAAAAACAAGGAGATTTACAATGAAAAAAGGTTTATTACTATCAGTAGTAGCTTCAGGATTTATTTTTGCAGGTGGAAATATTGCTCCTGTTCAACCAGTAGCTCAACCACAAGTTGCTCCAGCAGCATGTGATTTTTGGGGTCAAATTGGTGCTAGATATGAGTTCAAAAAACTAAGCGACGGTGCAAACAAGTGGGGTAAAGAAGACAACACTTGGAAAGCTGCAGTTGTTATGGGTGTAGAAAAAGATTTAGGTTATGGTTTTGGTGTAGGTGCTGAATTAGCAGGTTTCTCAGATTTAGGTCTTAAGAAAATTGCTACAAACACTAACAACAAAGCTGATTTAAGCCAATTATACTTAACTTATAAAAATGGTAACACAGCAATTAAAGCTGGTCGTCAAGTTCTTCCTAAATCACTTTCTCCATGGGCATGGAGTGATGATTCTGTAGGTGTTAAAGACACAACTTTCGAAGGTGTTGTTGTAGTTAATACTGATGTTAAAGACACTACTTTAGTTGGTGCTTGGATTGCAAAAGCTCGTCCATTTGGTGGACCTTCTGTTAATGTAAATGGTGTTAACAGTAAAGGTTTATTTATGTTAGCGGCTCAAAATAAATCTATTGCTAACACAACTTTAACTGGAACTGTTTACTATGTAACAGAAGCTAAAATCACTTCTGCATGGGCAAGTGCTGAAACTAAAGCTGGTTCTGCAGATTTAGGTTTACAAGTTGCATATGCTAAAGCAAGTGGTTCTGATGCAACTACTGGTGTAGCAGCTTATGCTGGAACAAGCTTCAATGGTATAGATGCTAAATTGACTTTAGCTTACTTAAAAGCTGGTGCAACTACTCTAAACATGGGTGGAACAAGTGCATTCTGGGGTAACTCATTTGCTGGTGCATTTGGTGGAGATATCTTAGAAAATGGTAGTAAGCAAACACTTGCAAGACTTGACTTAGGTTATAAAATTGCTGGTTATGGTAAAGTTTATGGTGGTGTAGCTTATGATAAAGTAAAAGATAGTGCTACTGATAAAATCTTAGGTGGTAGAGTTGGTTATAAATTCAATGTTGGCAAAGTTGCTGCTAAAGTTGAATATAGATACTCTAAAGCAGATATGACTGATGGTTCATCTGTAAAACACCAAAGAGTTAGAGTTGAAGGTATTTATAAGTTCTAATAAGAGCTTATACTCTTAAACTTATTTAATCAAGCCTTTCTGGCTTGATACTCTTCTTAAAATTATCTATTTTTAACTCTTAATTTTTAATTATTAACTTTTAACTTTTAACTATTTTGCTATAATTCTTTAAAAAAGGCTCACTATGTCTAAAAAACTGCATCTTATATCTCTTGGTTGTAATAAAAATTTGGTAGATAGCGAAGTAATGCTTGGAAAGCTACATACTTACACATTAACCAATGAGCCTAGTGAAGCTGATGTTATAATTGTTAATACTTGCGGATTTATAGAAGCTGCTAAAGAGGAGTCAATTAATACTATTTTAGAAGCATCAAATGTTAAAAAAGAGGACTCTTTGCTTGTAGTTAGCGGTTGTTTGAGTGAAAGATACAAAAATGAGCTTATAGAAGCAATTCCTGAAGTAGATATATTCACAGGTGTTGGAGATTATGAAAAAATAGATGAAATCATTGCAAACAAGCAAACAACCTTTACGCCAGATGTTTACTTAGCAAACGAAAACTCTCCTCGCTTAATTACAGGCTCTAAATACCACGCATATATAAAACTTAGTGAAGGGTGTAATCAAAACTGCTCATTTTGTGCAATTCCTAGCTTTAAAGGCAGACTTAAATCAAGAACAATAGAGTCTGTTGTGGCTGAAGTTAGCAATTTAATAAAGCAAGGCTTTAAGGACTTTAGTTTCATCTCCCAAGATACTAGCTCTTATGGAAGAGATTTAGGAAATAAAGATGCATTAATTGATTTAATACACCAAATAGAGTTACTCCCAGGAATTAAGAGTGCTAGAGTTTTATATCTATACCCAAGCACTACTACATTTGAACTTATAGATGCAATTGCTAACTCTCCTATTTTCCAAACTTACTTTGATATGCCAATACAACACATTAGCGACAATATGCTAAAAATTATGAAAAGAGGTGCAAATAAAGAGAAAACTATAGAGCTTTTAGAGTATATGAAGAGCAAAGATCAAGCTTTTATAAGAACGGCAGTAATTGCAGGACACCCAGGAGAGAGTGAAGATAACTTTTTAGAACTTAAAGAGTTTATTAAAAACTTTGAATTTGATAGAGCAACAGTTTTTGAATACTCAAATGAAGAGAATACCACTGCATATAATTTAGAGCAAATTTCAAAAGATATAATATCAAAAAGAGCCAATATATTAGGAGAAATTGCAAGAGAACTTATGGTTAAATCTAACTCAAAATTAATAGATAAAGAGATAGAATTAATAGTTGATGGCAAAAGTAGTGAACATGAGTTTTTGCTATCTGCAAGAGCAACCCTTTGGGCGCCTGAAATTGATGGTGAAATATTAATTAATGATACAAGTGATTTAAAAGTAGAGCATGGCGACTATTTCAAGGCAAAAGTAACCCAATTAGCAGACACAACTCCATTAGCTACACTAATTAAAAAAATATGATCAATAAAGAGCTAATTCAAAAATTAAAAGAGGGTAAAAACTTATTAGCCTTCTCTGCTGGTGTTGATTCTAGCGCACTCTTTTTTATACTTTTAGAAGAAAATATTAACTTTGATATTGCAATAATAGATTATGGTTTAAGAGAAGAAGCAAAAAAAGAGATATCTTATGCAAAAGAGTTAGCTAAAAAATATAATAAAAAAATATACACCACACAAGCCCCAAAATTTAACTCAAATTTTGAAGCAAATGCAAGAGAGTTTAGATACAACTTTTTTAAAGAGATTATTAAAAAAAATAGTTACACAAATCTACTTACAGCCCACCAATTAAATGATAAACTAGAGTGGCTATTAATGCGCCTAAGCAAGGGAGCTGGTCTTAGCACACTATCTGGCATACAAGAGTTTGAACAAAGAGAAGACTACAACTTAATTCGCCCTTTGCTAAATTACACAAAAAATGAATTATTAGAGTTTTTAAATATAAATAAACATCAATATTTTATAGATAAAAGTAAC
>JAMONW010000174.1 GCA_027066355.1 Campylobacteraceae bacterium | reverse complement strand
ATAAATGTATATTGAACCGAAACAAGTGTTGTATTGAAACAGTCTACTTTCATCGGCTGTTCCATACCTAGAATACATTGAACCGAAACAAGTGTTGTATTGAAACCTACCCTTAGAGCAAGAAGAGTTAAGCCCAAATGATTGAACCGAAACAAGTGTTGTATTGAAACGATAAAACATATATAACAAATCTGATTAAAACAAAAATTGAACCGAAACAAGTGTTGTATTGAAACAGGTTATCGAGCAAAAATTAGGTATAGTTTGCTTTATTGAACCGAAACAAGTGTTGTATTGAAACATGAAAATCCGAGCAGTTATAGTAACAGCCAAATGATTGAACCGAAACAAGTGTTGTATTGAAACCTTAAACCTAAAACATTTGCTGTTTCAACAAAAGAATTGAACCGAAACAAGTGTTGTATTGAAACAGAAGTAGCCTTATTTTGGATTTTATCTTTAAATATATTGAACCGAAACAAGTGTTGTATTGAAACCTAACAGTTTTTTCATCTACAATATCTTTTAGGTATTGAACCGAAACAAGTGTTGTATTGAAACGGCTCACAACTTGGGAAGAAAACAAAAAGAAGCAAATTGAACCGAAACAAGTGTTGTATTGAAACTAGTGTAATGGGAATTAATGGTAACAAAATACAGATTGAACCGAAACAAGTGTTGTATTGAAACAAACCAACTACTGCGACAGTTGCATATAAAGCAATTATTGAACCGAAACAAGTGTTGTATTGAAACCCTTAAAGAGGTTAAAGAAAACCTTAAAAAGGTGAAATTGAACCGAAACAAGTGTTGTATTGAAACAGCTAAATCAATTTTGATGTCTATTGAGAAAAAAAGATTGAACCGAAACAAGTGTTGTATTGAAACGCTTCTGTTAATTTATTGGAGAATAATGAACTAATATTGAACCGAAACAAGTGTTGTATTGAAACAGCAATAAAATAGCTAAAAGTGGGGCAAAGGCACAATTGAACCGAAACAAGTGTTGTATTGAAACAGCTTTTTGTATGTTGTATTTTAATAATTTACATATATTGAACCGAAACAAGTGTTGTATTGAAACTAAGCTCTGCTATCTACTTTATTACCTAAGTCGATAATTGAACCGAAACAAGTGTTGTATTGAAACAGATTTATTTGGAATGTCTGAAGTTGATGTTGAAAATTGAACCGAAACAAGTGTTGTATTGAAACTATCTCCAACCAGCAGTTGCTAACATATAGTCTCTGATTGAACCGAAACAAGTGTTGTATTGAAACTCTTTAGGAGATTTCAAATCTGATTTTATTTCATCTTATTGAACCGAAACAAGTGTTGTATTGAAACAGCGATGATGAGCGTTTTAACAAGCTTGAAATTATATCGAACCTACAATTGGATAGAGGGGTCTATCATTAAAATTAGCAAGAGATAAACTTTTTAATAAAATAGACAAAGAGGTAAAGTTATGCTCTGCAATAAATAATACTACTATAAATAAGACGCTTTATTTGTAGTTATTGGATGTTAATTAAGAAATCAAAGCTTTATATTTTGAATTTTGGAAGTAATGCTTTAGCTTATATATTCACAAGCTTATAAATTAATTATTTTTGAATAGGTGCTTTTAAAGCATTTGTTGCATTTGATGAGGCTAAAGCCTCATTTCCAAAAAATAACTAAAACTAGCAACCAACCACTATTAACCCATAATTTAACATTACTTAAAGGGGATTCTGAAACAAGTTTAGGATGACGAGTGGAGGATTTTAAAACAAGTTCAGGATGACGAGTGGAGCAGTATTGTTAGATTCTTTAGCTTAGGATGAGAGGTGGTTAAAATGTTGTAAGATTCTGAAACAAGTTCAGAATGACTTTGTTCTTGTCATTTATCTAAAAACTCTTTTAACTTTTTTAAACCCCAAGTATTTATTACATCTTTTTTCTCAAGCCATCCTCTTCTTGCTTGGTTTACTCCATACTCTATGTAATCTAGGCATTTAATGTGATGTGCATCGCTGTTTATCGCAAATTTGACTCCCATCTCTTTAGCTAATTTTGCATAAATATCATTAATATCAAGGCGTTGAGGCTGGGAGTTTATCTCTATTGCTACACTCTCTTTTTTGGCAACTTCAAAAATTTTTGTATAATTTAATGGGTAGGGCGCTCTTTGTTGTATTAATCTGCCGCTTATATGCCCAATAATATTAACATTTGGATTTTGCATAGCTTTTATAATTCTGTTTGTTTGCTTAATTTTACTTAAATTAAAATAGTCATGAATAGAAGCTACCACAATATCTAATTTTTCTAGCAAATCATCACTTAAAGCCAAAGAGCCATCTTTTAAAATATCTACCTCTATACCTTTTAAAATTTTTAAATTTTTATATTTTTGGTTTAATTTATCTATAATTTCAATTTGTTTGAGCAACCTATCTTCATCTAAGCCATGAAGCAAAGGCATATGCCAAGAGTGGTCTGTAATTGCAATATATTTGTAACCTTTTTTATATGCAGCAACTACCATATTTTCCAAACTCTCAACCCCATCACTAAAGTTTGTATGAATATGCAAATCTCCTTTTATATCGCTTTGTTTAAGAAGTTTTGGCAAAGTATGATTTTTTGCGGCTTCAAACTCTCCTCTAAGCTCTCTAAGTTCTGGCTCAATAAAATCTAAACTCAAAGTTTTATAAAAGCTTTTTTCGCTTCTTTTATCTAGCTTTGTTTCATCTTTAAATATGCCATACTCACTTACTTTCCAGCCAATCTCTTTTGCCATTTTTCTAATGTGTAAAGTATGTGCTTTAGAGCCTGTAAAATAACTCAAAGTTGCCCCATAAAAAGAGCTTTGAGCTACTTTTAAATCTATTTGTAAACTATTTTCTAAAACTATTGTTGCTCTGTTGCTACCTTGTGTTATAATATCTTTTAGCTTATTATACTTTGTAAAATGCTCTACAACTTCAGAAGAATCTTTTTTTTTGCAAACTACAACCAAATCTAAATCACCCACACTCTCTTTTTTGCGCCTAAAACTACCTGCAACTATTGCCTTTTTTACCTTTGGGTGCTTTTGCATATACTCCACTATATCTTTAGCATAAGGCTTTGCATTGGCATATAAAAAGCGTTTGCCCTCTTGCTTTAGCATAGTTAGCCCCTCTTGAATATGCTTAATTAATTTTTTGCCAAAGCCTTTAAGGTTGTTTAACTCTCCACTCTTTAGCGCACTTTGCAAACTATTAAGAGAGTTAACATTTAGCTTTTTATATAAAATCATAGCCTTTTTAGCCCCAATTCCCGGAATTGCCAAAAGCTCTAACAAAGATGCTGGATATTTGGCTCTATATCTCTCTAACGCAGAGATTTTACCACTATTTATAAGCTGATATATCTTTTTTTCTATCTTTTTGCCAATGTGTGGAATTTGTTTTAAATTTTGCTTATTTTTAACCATTTTTTCTATTGATGTTGGGTAGTTTTCTATTGTATTTGCTGCCTCTTTATAAGCTCTAATCTTAAAGCGATTAACTCCATCTAGTTGAGCATACATTGCTAACTCTTTTAACTGTTTTGCTATATCTTTATTAGAGTAATTCATAAAAAGCCTTTTTGTTTATTATAGCACATTTTTAGCTACTCTATAAGGCTTTATAATATAATTTCTTGTTACAATAAAGTAAAAATTTTAGGGTGTTAAATGGTTGATTACTTAGTTATTGGAGCAGGAATTATTGGGCTAAATATTGCAATTGAGCTAAAGCAAAAATTTCCTGATGCAAAAATTGTTGTAATTGAAAAAGAGAGTGAAGTAGGAGAGCATAGTAGTGGTAGAAATTCTGGGGTTTTACATGCTGGATTTTACTATACGGCAAACTCTCTAAAGGCAAAATTTACAAAAGAGGGTAATTTGGCTTTAAAAGAGTTTTGCAAAAGCAGAGGGCTTAAAATTAATGAGTGTGGCAAAGTTGTAATTGCCCAAAATAAGCAAGAGCTAGATGGTTTAGAAGAGCTTAAAAGAAGAGGCGATATAAATGGTGTTGAGCTTGAGTGGATAAGCCAAGAGGAGCTAGAGGCAAAGTATCCAAATGTTTACACCTATAAAAAGGCTCTTTTCTCGCCAACTACTGCTACAGTAAATCCAAAAGAGCTAACTTTAGAGTTTGCAAAAGTTGCCCAAGAGATGGGGATTGAGATTAAAAAAGGGGTGGCTTATAAAGCTAGGGTAGGCAAAAATAAAATTGCAACAAATAGCGCTGAAATTGAGTATAAAAAACTTATAAATTGCGCTGGGCTTTATGCAGATAAAATTGCAAAAGATTTTGGATTTAGCAAAGATTTTGTAATTATTCCATTTAAGGGAATTTACTTAAAAGATAGCTCTAACTCTTCAGGGCTTTTAACCAATATCTATCCAGTTCCAAATTTAGCAAATCCATTTTTGGGAGTGCATTTTACCCTAACAGTAGCAAACGAGGCAAAGATAGGACCAACAGCAATTCCTGCCTTTTGGAGAGAGAACTACAAAGGCTTTGATAACTTTAAACTTGATGAATTAGCACAAATTTTATACTATGAAGCAAAGCTTTTTATTACAGATGCCTTTGGCTTTAGAAGCTTGGCTTTAAGTGAAGTTAAAAAATACTCAAAAAATTACTTGCTAAACTTGGCAAAAGGCTTAGTTAAGGAGATGGATTTAAAAAGCTATAACTCTTGGAGCACCCCAGGAATTAGAGCGCAACTGCTAAATACAAAAACACTTGAATTGGTGCAAGATTTTGTTGTTGAGGGTGATAGAACAACTCTTCATATACTAAATGCCGTAAGCCCTGCCTTTACATCATCTATTCCATTTTCTAAGTGGGTTGTTGGTAATTATGAATTATGAGTTATGGGTTTTGAATGATGTTGGTGGGGATGTTTTAGTATTGGAAATTTAAAAAGCTTTTTTGCAAAGCAAAAATATGCTATTATACTTTAAAAAAAGGGTTTATTATGAAAGATAGCACTTTAGCAATTCATGCAGGGTATCAAAAGGGTGAATTTGGGACTATGAGTGTGCCAATTTATCAAACTACTGCTTATGAGTTTAGAGATAGCCAACACGCTGCAAATTTGTTTGAGCTAAAAGAGCTTGGCAATATCTATACGCGTTTAATGAACCCAACAACAGATATTTTAGAAAAACGCTTTTGCACTCTTGAGCAAGGAGTTGCATCTTTGGCAACTGCTAGTGGTGCTTCTGCTGTTTTTTATGCTTTTGCTAATGTAGCTGGGTGTGGAGATAATATTATTTTGGCAAAACAAGCTTATGGTGGCACTTTGACTTTGGCTGCGCA
>JAMONW010000173.1 GCA_027066355.1 Campylobacteraceae bacterium | reverse complement strand
CAATAATTGCAAATGGATTTGTAATTTTGGGTGCATTATTTAGTTCAGGTGGTGCAATTAGTTTTTTAAATGGATCTTTTTCAAAATTTTTAACTAGATTTATTTTATCCTCTAAAACTTTATACTCTTTTTTTAGAGTATCTAAACTATTTTTTTGCTTAAGAGTTAAACTTCTTAGACTCTTTAGTCTTTTTATTTTTTGTTCAATACTATTTTTTCTATCTATTAAATTCTTGTGAGTTATATAAGCACTATATGTTTTTGTCCACTCATTATCCAATAAATTTGCATTTTTTTTATCTATTTCATTTAACTCTTTAACTAATTTACTTATTTTGCTTCTATTATATTCTATTGTTTTTGAGATAGTTTTATTATCTTCAATTTTTATAGCAGAACTATTTATTTCACTATTAGCATACAAATTAAAAAATAATAAAATTAATAAAGATACTATTTTCATCAACTACCCTCAAACTTTTTAAGCACTTTAATTATAGTATCTTTTGGAATATCTCTTTTTATAATATTTGTTCCAATTTTTCCATTTGGCAGTATAAATGCAATCTCTCCATTTGAGCTTTTTTTATCTAAAAAGAAGTGTTCATAAAAACCTTCTACATCTTTAATTTCAAAATTTGTAGGTAAATTTGATTTAATTAAAAGCTTTTTAATATCATCTGCCTCTTCTTGGCTTAAAAGCCCCAAATTTAGAGCCAACTCATTTGCCATAACAATACCAATAGCAACTGCTTCTCCATGTAAATATGTTGTATAGTTTGTTAAGTTCTCTACTACATGCCCAAAGGTGTGTCCATAATTTAAAACTGCTCTAATTCCACTCTCTTTTTCATCTTGATTAACTACATTTGCTTTAAGAGTAACAGATTTTGCAATAATTTTAACAATATCATCTCTATTTTCAAAATCTGCTTCTTTTAAAAAGTTGTAAAACTCTCTATCAAACATTACTGCCATTTTAATAACTTCAGCAAGTCCAGCACTAAATTCTCTTGGAGGCAAAGTATCTAAAAATACAGGGTCAATATGCACAGCTTTTGGCTGATAAAATGCTCCTATTAAGTTTTTGCCATATTTGTTATTAACTCCAGTTTTTCCACCAACACTAGCATCTACTTGTGCAAGTAGAGTTGTTGGCATTTGCACAAAATTTATACCTCTTTGATACATAGAGGCAGTAAAACCTGTCATATCACCAATTACACCACCTCCTAGTGCAATTAGAGTAGATTTTCTATCAAATTTAGACTCAAAAAGTTTATCTAAAATATCTAAAACTGTATCAATATTTTTATACTCTTCGCCATCAGGAACTTCTATTACCTCAACTAAAGGTGCTTTAATAACACTCAAAGCTCTTTGTAGATGAAATTTTGCAACTGTTGGATTTGTAACAATTGCAACTTTTGTATTAAATTTTAACTCTTGCAACTCTTGAATGTAAATATTATATTTTTTTGAATCTTTTGCTTCTATATTTATTGGAATAATCATTTTATAACCTATTTTTTAGATATATTTTACTAAAAAAAGGGTTATAACTAGCCTACTCTTCTACAGTAATTAATAGTTTTGGGTGTTTATTTGTTCTAAGTAACAAACTGTCAACATCTCGTTTAAAAAAGGCAAAAAAACTGTTTAAATCTAGCTCTTTTTTAAAAGGAACTACTAGTAAGATATTTTTAGCATATTTAACTGCTTTAATTGGGTTTTTTTTCTGTTGAATTATATTTAATTTAACATTATGAGCATGAGCTAATGTTTCATAATGCTCTATAAACTCTTTGCTACCTTCAAATTTACCATTTGGGTCATACTCTCTTAGTGATAGATTTACCTTTAGTGTTTCTGCAATATAAAATATAATAGATGATATCTCTTCTACAATTCGTTCATCACTCTTAACAACAGTAGCCTCTTTAATATCAGAAATTTTTGTATCTCCAAATATATAAATTAATTTTTTTAAATCATAAAGCTCTTTACTAAAACCATTATATTTTAAACAATTATATGAGAGTAAAATTAAACCTATCTCATGCTCTGTAACATCACTTGCTATTGTATTTTCATCAATATCTATAAATGATATATATGTTCTAATTCTATTATTCTCAAAACTTTTTATTTTATTTAATATCTCAAAATTATTTGGATTTGCAACTCTAATTATTAAACTTTTATTATCAAATTTATCTAAAAAATATATAGCATCTTTTATATAATCAATTGCCCTCTCTCCATCTTTTTCAATATCTAAATATAGATAAAAATTTTTCCCATATGGCTCAGGAAAGATATTATGACTACTCTTTATCTTTTTATAAACAGTTGCTAAAACTTGAGGCTTTCCAACAACTAATATTCTATCTCTTGGTCTAAGCATAGTTGCACTATTTGGCAATATAAGTTTTTCATCTCTATATAGTGCAACTATCTTCCATTTTACCTGCTGTATAGAGCCAATATGCCTAAAAGCATAGGTGCTAGAAAATGGAATACTAATCTCCATTATCTCACCCTCATTAAGTCCAATAGTTTGGGCAGTAACTGGAACATTTGGCAAAAAATCGTATAATCTATTTGAGATAATAGTATTTACATCAACAATATATAAATAGCTATCTCTTATCTCTTTTAGGGACTCTTTAGTATCAAGTGCAACAATTCTAATTTTTTTATTGATTGTTCTAACATTTTTATAAATTACTTTAGACTCTTTCATATCTTCTACAATAATAAATAGAGTTTTATATTTATTAGCCTTGCATACACTTTTGAGTCTAAATAGGCTTGTAGCATCTAAAACAATATAATTTATATTACTGCTACTTTTTTTAACTTGATTATTATCTTTTACTATAACAGTATAGTTATGTTCTCTTAAATTCTTCTCTTCTATGGTATCTATAAATTTCTGAGATATTTTGCCATTAGCAATAATTAATATATGTGCCATATTCCTCTTTTATTCTTTTTTGATAAAATGCTGTTTATAAAACTTAAAGGTATTATAACATAATGAAGTTTCAAATAGATTCAATCGACAAAAATGCAAGAGCTTGTAGTATTAAAACTGCACACTCTACCATACAAACACCTGTATTTATGCCTGTAGGCACAGTTGGTGCTGTAAAAGCACTAGATGCAATAGATTTAAAAACACTTTTACAACCTGAAATTATTTTGGGTAATACTTATCATCTCTATTTAAGACCAGGTGATGAGATTGTTAAAAATCAAGGTGGTTTACATAATTTTACTAAATTTAATAAAAGTTTTTTAACAGATAGTGGTGGTTTTCAGGCATTTTCACTAAGTTCTAATGTAAAAATAGAAGAAGATGGAATACTATTTAGAAGCCATATAGACGGTTCAAAACATAAATTTACACCTCAAAAGGTGCTTGATATTCAATATAATCTAAATAGCGATATTATGATGATTTTAGATGATTTAGTAGCCCTACCAGCTACAAAAGAGAGAGTAAAAGAGTCTATTAAAAGAACAACACAGTGGGCAAAAGAGTCAATTAATTATCACCGAGCCAATCAACAAAAAGGTATTGCTTTAGAGCAAAATATTTTTGCAATTATTCAAGGAGGTATTGATAAAGAGTTTAGGAAAATATCTGCAACCGAGCTTTGTGAATTAGATTTTGATGGCTTTGCAATTGGAGGACTTAGCGTTGGTGAAAGTAACAGTGCTATGTATGATACTGTAGAATACACTACTCTATTTATGCCAAAGGATAAGCCACGCTACCTAATGGGAGTAGGCACACCAGAAGATTTAATAGAAAATATCTATAGAGGTGTAGATATGTTTGATTGCGTAATGCCAACAAGAAATGCAAGAAATGGCACACTATTTACAACATTTGGTAAAGTCAATATAAAATCAGCAAAATTCAAAGAAGATAGCAATCCAATAGATAGTAACTGCCAATGCTACACTTGCCAAAACTACTCAAGAGCCTATCTTAATCACTTATATAGAGCAAAAGAGATAACATATTTTAGATTAGCCACAATCCACAACCTACACTACTACCTAACTCTAATGAAAGATGCAAGAGAGGCAATTTTAGAAAAAAGGTTTGAAGAGTTTAGAAGAGAGTTCTATGCTAAGAGAAGATAAAAGTTAAAAATTTAGGATAGTTTGTTATTCTCATGAAAGCAGAAAACTTATACCTCAAACCTAAATTCACTTACCTGTTACTTCTTACTTTTTACCTATTACTTTCCCAAAAGCTCTTATAATCCTCTTAAAGAAAGAGAACTCTTTTTTAAGTTTAGCTAACTTAATATCTAATTTAGCATTAACCTTTTTTAGCTCTTTTGGCTCAAAATTATCTATTTTCATCTAAAATCTTCTCTATTTCATATAGTGCATTTTGGTTTTTTAAACGGAACTTAAACTCTATTCTTCTTGAAGCCTCTTTATCCTCTTTGCCATTTACCATTACTCTATCTAAATAGGCTCTTCCACTTGCTGTTAAATATTTTTGCAAGTCATACTTTTTAGCAATTGGTAGGCTAAGAAGATAGTTCATAACACTAAGCGCTCTATCTTGTGATAGTTTTAAGTTATATAAAAAGCCTCCATCACTATCTGTATGCCCCTCAATTACCAATCTATCGATATTTGGTTCAATTGATTTATTGCTCATAAGTGCAGTTATATATTTGCTAAATTGCTCTTTTAGGCTCTCTTTTGCTTCATCTTTTAACTTGCTACTTCCTTTATCAAAAAGCACACTAGAATTTAGCTTTAAAGAGCCATCTTTAGATACATTTACACTATCTCCAAGCGAATTTTTAAGCTCTTCTATAACGCGCAGTCTAATGCCTGTTAAATACTTTATTTTTTCTCTTTTGCTTTGTAACTCTTTTAGTAGCTCTTCATATCTGCTTTGTTTTTTATCAAGTGCCTCTAAAAGTTGCAAAGTCTTCTCTTTTGTTAAGTTTTGCTCTTTTGTTTTTTGGGTTAATTTGTTTGAAAGTATTAAAATTTTATTTTTATAGCTATCTATCTCTTTTTGCTTTTTAGATAGAGTTAAATTTCTATCATCAAGCAAATTTTGCAAAATTACAATTTTGCCATTTAAAGAGTCTATTTTTGTATTTTTTGCTAACAATAAAGAGTTTAATTTATTTAACTCATCTGCTTTTAATTTTAGCTCATTTTTTGTAACTATTAAAGACTCTTTAGTGCTATTTAATTCACTAACTCTTTGTTCTAAAAGTGATTTTAATTTAACAATTTCATCTTTTTGAAGCTTTATAGTTTCTAACTGCTTTGTTATTTTGCTATCTTTTTCTTTAACTTTAGAATTTAATTTTTTAAGATTATTCTCTTTTGCTTTTAGAGAAAT